>JAHDHK010000118.1 GCA_020631335.1 Chromatiales bacterium | reverse complement strand
GGATGGTGTGAACTTTACCGTTAGCTCCGGCGAAACCCTGGCGCTTGTCGGAGAGTCGGGGTCCGGGAAAACACTCAGCTGTCGTGCCATATTAAGAATTTTACCGCCAGCGGCTGGCATTCGAAGCGGTCAGATTATTCTAAATTCCCGCGGTACGGAAATGGATCTTGCGGGGCTGAGCGAGCAGCAAATGCGTGATATTCGGGGTGATCATGTATCGATGATTTTTCAGGAACCGATGCGTTCGCTGTCGCCATTGCATCGTATAGGTGACCAGGTTTGTGAGGCATTGCTGTTACACCGCGACTGTTCTGCGAGTGACGCCAAAAGGCTTGTGCTCGATGAGTTTGAACACGTCGGTTTTGATGATCCGGAACGAACCTATCGCCAGTATCCATTTGAATTGTCCGGCGGAATGCAGCAACGAGCGATGATTGCGATGGCCACTGTGGTCAAGCCGGAGCTGCTCATTGCAGATGAGCCGACCACCGCGCTCGATATGACGACTCAGGCACAAGTGCTTGGGTTGTTAAAAAAACTGCAGGCAAAATCGGGCATGGCATTGATTCTGGTCACCCATGACCTTGGAGTCGTTGCCAATATGGCTGATCGGGTGGTAGTGATGAATAAGGGGCGTGTGATGGAGTCCGGCACGTCCGATCTGGTATTGGGTTCACCGGCCCATCCTTATACACAACAGCTTTTTGCAGCAGCACCGGTGATACCGGAAATTTCCAATCCAGTTGCCCGTCCAAGAGGTTCTGACCTCATACTTGACCTGCAGAACGTGAACAAAACCTACTACCAGAGAAGAGGTGGAGGCTGGTCACCCACACTGTCAATACGCGCGCTTAACGATGTCAGTCTGAGTGTTCCTCGTGGCAAGGTGGTTGCGATCGTGGGTGAATCGGGCTCCGGCAAATCAACCTGTGCCCGCATCGCGTTGGGTGCGATATCAGCCGATCGTGGTAGTTGTGTATTATTCACTGAGAGACCGGATGCGCAAGCAATTGACGTTCAATCTCTCGACGCTCAACAGCGATCCGACTTTCAGCGTAAAGCGCAAATGGTGTTTCAGGATCCGCATTCTTCGTTAAGTCCAAGGATGCAAATACTGGATGCAATCACGGAACCGCTCGATATTCATGGTATCGGCACAGCAGCAGAACGACGTGAGCGTGCGATCGAGTTGTTGGAACAGGTCGGCCTAAATGCCGGTATGCTGCAGCGTTTCCCTCATGCATTCTCAGGTGGTCAGCGCCAGCGATTGTCCATTGCGAGAGCGCTGGCGTTACGCCCGCAACTGCTGGTGTGTGACGAGCCTACATCAGCGCTCGATGTATCTATACAGGCACAGATTCTTGATTTGCTGGAAGAGTTGCGCGATCGCCTGAATCTCTCTTATCTGTTTATTTCGCACGATCTCGCTGTGGTTGCACGGATCGCCGATGAAGTCGCAGTGATGCGTCGCGGTCGCATTGTCGAACAGGCACCTCCCGAACTGTTGCTGGCCAACGCTCAACATCCCTACACACAGGCATTGATTGCAGCACATCCCGAGCCCGACATTTATCGACCGATTGACCTGGACGCGGTGGCACTGGGCGCAGGAGATGCGGATAGCTGGCCTGAAGCGTTTCGCATTACTGACGCTGCGGCACCTCCCTTAACAGAGTTCGAAGCAAACCATTTGGTACGGGCTTATGCATAATCCTTGTTCAGGTAACTCGACAGGTCATAAGACTACCGGTAGTTCATTGCTGAGGATTGCGTCGCTGCTGGTGGTTCCGGTACTTGTCATTACTGTTTTTATGATGCCTGGATTCGCAAAGGCAGAAAATGCGTTCTGGCAGGACAAAGTGGCGGCTGGAGAGTTGCCGGCACTCGAAAACAGAATACCTGATCAGCCGGTGGTGGTTGATCTGCAATCCAGGGGGCGAGAGCCGGGCGTACCGGGCGGCACTCTGCGCACGATGGTGTCGCGAAGCAAAGATATTCGTCAGATGGTGGTATTCGGCTATTCGCGACTGTTAATTTACAACGAAGACTATTCTCTCACACCGGACATACTGCTCGAATTAGAGGTTGAAGAGGAGCGTATTTTCACACTGAAACTGCGTGCAGGGCACCGCTGGTCCGATGGCCATCCCTTCACGTCGGCAGATTTCAGGTACTGGTGGGAAGATGTCGCCAACGACCCGGAATTATCACCGTCGGGCCCGCCACAGTTTATGCGCGTTGAAGGGGAGTTGCCGTTGGTTACTTTTCCCGATAAGACGACAGTCGTGTATGAATGGAAAAAACCTAATCCGTTTTTTTTACCGATGTTAGCGCAGGCCAGACCACCGTTTATTTTTCGCCCGAGGCACTACCTCGAGCAGTATCACATGCGCTACGCCGACAAAGATGAGCTGATGAAAGTGGTAGCGGAAAAAAAAGTGAGAAGCTGGAACTCACTGCACAATAAGCTCGACAACATGTATAAGTTTGATAACGCGGACTTACCGACGCTGCAACCATGGATGTCGGCAGCCGAATACAGCAGTAAAAATCGTCGGGTCTTCGTTCGTAATCCTTATTATCATCGTATCGACATTGACGGCGTCCAGCTTCCCTATATTGACAAAGTAGAAATGAATATTGTCGGGGGCGGCCTGATCGCCGCCAAATCGAACGCTGGTGAAGCCGATCTGCAGGCGCGCGGGCTGGACTTCAAAGACGTATCAATACTTAAAAAAGGTGAGCTTGACGGGGGTAATTACCGGGTCTTCCTGTGGTCAAACGGAAATGCCTCTCAGATGGCCATTTATCCGAATCTGAATTTCGCTGACCCTGTGTGGCGATCGGTTTTGCGTGATGTTCGATTCCGACGTGCGTTATCGATGGGTATCGACAGGCGCATGATCAATCGCGCTTTGTATTTCGGCATGGGGGTGGAAGGGGCGATGAGTTCTTTGTCAGTCAGTCCGTTGTACTCGAAAAAAAATCAGTCTGCGTGGTCCCAATTTGATACAGATCATGCGAATCGATTGCTTGATGAGATGGGCCTGGTCGAACGGCAGGCTGACGGTATTCGGTTGTTGCCTGACGGCCGTCCCATGAGGCTGGTGATTGAGACCGCCGGCGAGCGCCAGGAGGTAGAAAACGCATTGCAAATTACTGCAGATACCTGGCGGGATCTTGGAATAGAAATGGTCATGCGGCCACTGGATCGGGATATTCTGCGAATGCACGTTAACTCCGGTGTCAGCATGGCATCTGTCTGGTTTGGCTGGGACAACGGCGTGCCAACCGCCAGCACGTCCCCCGAATACGTAGCCCCTACCCAACAGGAATTTTTTGCCTGGCCCATGTGGGGGCAGTATTACCAGACTGGCGGTAAAGCCGGTGAGGCCCCTGACCTGGCTGAGGCGGTAAAGCTGCTGAATTATCTGGAAAGCTGGGTGGATGCAGGCAGTGAGGATGAGCGTGCGCAAATATGGCGACGTATGCTGGATATTCATGCTGATCAGCTTTACGGCATTGGCATTGTGGCTGAGACACCGCAACCCATAGTGGTCTCTAAACGACTGAGAAACGTGCCTGAAAAAGCAGTTTGGGCCTGGCAGCCGGGAGCGCAATTCGGTGTGCATCGACCCGATGAATTTTTTTTCAGCGATGGCGGGGCCACTGGTGAGTAACCGATTCCTGACACCTGGCCGGAAAAAAAGCTGATGGGTGTTTTTGTATTTATATTGCGACGCCTGGCAACCATGACGCTGACGCTGTTGCTGGTGTCAGCGCTTATATTTTTTATTATCAACCTGCCGCCCGGTGACTACCTCAGTAATCAGATAGCCGAGTTGCGGTCCACCGGGCAGGAATCCGGCGTGGCCAAGGCAGAATTTCTGCGGCAGGAATACGCCCTTGATCGTTCACTTCCAGAGCAGTATTTAATCTGGCTCGGTGTGTGGCCGGGACCGCATGGATTCTCCGGCATTCTGCAAGGGGATTTTGGCTGGTCGTTTGAATTTAACAAGCCTGTCTGGGAAGTGGTTGGTAGCGCAATGTGGATGACGATACTGGTCAACCTCGCGGCAGTGCTGTTTGTCTATGCTATGGCACTGCCACTGGGTGTGCTGGCGGCAGCCAAGTCTCGAACATGGATCGATTATCTGTCGTCATTTGTCGGTTATCTTGGTCTGGCCACCCCTAACTTTCTGTTAGCGCTGATTCTTTTCTACTATGGCAATAAGTACTTTGATTTGCCCATTGGTGGTTTGATGGCAGCTGAGTTCGAAGGGCAGCCGATGAGCATTGATAAAATCAAATCGATATTATTGCATCTGATTGTGCCGACTTTTGTCATCGGTACCGCCGGTGCAGCAGCAATGATGCAACGCCTGCGTGCCAACATGCTTGATGAACTCAATAAACCTTATGTAACTACCGCCTGGGCTAAGGGGGTGCCACCGGTGAAGCTGCTGACCAAGTACCCGTTGCGCGTTGCCTTTAATCCTTTTGTCGCAGATATCGGTAATTTGATCCCTTCACTAATATCCGGATCAGTGTTGGTGTCAGTGGTGTTGGGGTTGCAGACAATCGGCCCGGCCCTGCTGTCTGCGTTAAAGTCGCAGGATCAATTTTTAGCCGGATTCATCTTGTTGTTTGTGGCGATGTTAACGCTGATTGGAACCATTGTATCGGACCTGTTGCTGCTGATGCTTGATCCTCGAATCCGATTCGACGCGCGCAAACGATGAGTATTCAATCAGATGGGCGCTACGTCGACCCGGCACCTTATAGTCCCGATGATCAGGGAGCGCGAATTGATCATCCGGAATTCGATGCACCCGGCTGGGTATTAATCTGGCGACGTTTTAAAAAACATAAACTCGGGTTGATTTCGGGCGTGTTTTTATTTTTGTCTTATCTGATGCTGCCTTTTATGGGTTTCATCGCACCTTATACGGCCAAGGAGCGAGATGCTGATCATCTCTACGCCCCTCCTCAGTCGATATCGTTTATGCATGAAGGTAAATTCATCGGTCCTCATGTTTATAAAACAACCGCCATTGCAGACCTCGAGAACTTTCGCTGGACGTATGAGCAGGACACCAGTGAACCCGCACATCTGAGTTTCTTTTGTCATGGCAGTGAATACCGCTTATTCGGTCTGTTCAAATCGACGCGCCATCTCTTTTGTGCACCTGAAGGAGCGACAGTATTTTTGTTCGGGTCCGATCGTCTCGGGCGGGATGTTTTTTCCCGAATACTCTATGGGGCTCAATTATCGCTGACAGTCGGTTTGATCGGCATATGTGTATCCTTTGTCCTCGGTATTACCTTCGGCAGTCTCGCAGGTTATTTCGGTGGTCGTATCGACTGGACTATTCAGCGGCTGATTGAAGTACTCCGATCCTTGCCGGAGCTTCCGCTGTGGCTTGCGCTTTCAGCAGCAGTACCATCACACTGGGGACCGGTCAGTGTGTTTTTTATAATCTCGTTTATTCTGGGCTTACTGGACTGGCCCGGGCTTGCCCGTGCGGTCAGAGCCAAGTTCCTGAGTCTTCGTGAAGAAGACTACGTGCAGGCGGCTGAAATGATGGGGGCCAAACCATCCCGTATCATTACCCGACATATGCTGCCTAATTTTTCGAGTCACCTGATCGCCAGTGCGATGCTGTCTATTCCAGCCATGATTCTGGGAGAAACAGCATTGTCATTTCTGGGGCTGGGCCTGCGTGCGCCGGCTGTGAGTTGGGGGGTGATGTTAAATGATGCGCAAAACCTGGCGGCAATAGAAATTTATCCCTGGACCGCTATTCCGATGATTCCGATCATTCTGGTGGTACTGGCATTTAATTTTCTCGGTGACGGGCTGCGTGATTCACTAGACCCGTATCAAACATAAGTAATTACGTTAGTGAGCCAGTGTGTGGCTGGCCTGTTTGACATTGCCGGTATAACAGTCGACTTTATAAATGGATCCCTGGAAAACGCTCGACAACGAACTTGATGCCTGGGCTGACGGTGGACAAACTGCAGACTTCTGGTGGCGCGATGATGATGCGATTTCTGCGGGGCCACAGCTTGATCGCCTATTAGCGATTACTGAAACTACCGGTCTGCTGCTGGCTGTAATACCTGCTAAAGCGGAACAGTCCCTGGTAGAAGTAGTGCAAGCCGCGCCACATGTAAGGGTCGCGCAACACGGTTATGCACACACTAACCATGCGCCTCGCGGGCAGGGCCTGGGAGCCTGGGAGCTCGGAATGCACCGGGGTGAAAAAATTATACTCGATGAGCTCGATCTTGGGCGACAGCGTCTCGAGTCAATGTTTAGTGACGACTATATCTGCGTAGTCGTACCCCCCTGGAATCATATAGATCCGGTGCTGGTGGCACCCATCGCTGCGCGTGGATTCTGTGGGCTATCGCGCTTTGGACCTCGTGATTGCGCAGCACCCTATGCGAACTTTGCATTGGTAAATTCCCATTGTGACCCCATACGCTGGAAGAACGGCGCTGTGTTTAAGGGCGAAGAGAAAACGATTGGCAATCTGGTAGAACATCTAAAAGCGCGACGTACCGGCGTTGTCGATGCGTCCGAGCCCACGGGGTATCTGACTCATCATCTCGATCTTGATCAAGATGGCTGGGCGTTCAGTGAGCGGCTGCTAAAGCGAATTAATCGTCATCCTGCAGCACTTTGGCGTAAGGACTTCAATGAACTCTTCCGTGGAGCAACCATATGAAAGCCATGGTGCGTGCTGCCACTGAATCAGACATCGGTGCTATCTGCAGTTTACTGCATACCAAGATGAATCCGAAGATTCCGCTTGAGCGCTGGCATTCAATGATGGCGTATACCTGGCTCGACAATAAGCCTGACTATGGCCGGGTAGTAGACGCTGAGGGCAGGGTGCTGGGGTATTGCGGCATGCTCTACGCGGATCGCATGCTCGGTAAATCTACTGCAGACCGCCGCATGGAACGTGTCGTTAGCATGACTTCGTGGTACCTGGATAAGTCTCTGCGAGGCATGGGACTCGGACGCGATATGTTGATCGCATCGGTGGCGGACCCGACGATGACGTACGCTACGCTAACCAATTCGCCCAAGCCACTGGCAATACAGGAAGCGGTGGGGCTAAGGGTGTTGGAAGATCACCGCTATGTATGGCACAAAACATCATCGCCTGCACCTGAACTGATCGCAGACATTCCGCAGATTGTTGATCTGGTGCCGGAACATGAACGGATAATCCTCAACGACATGTTATCGCAGCCATTGACCCCGTATTTGTTGCGCGCGGATGGCTGTGACAATCTATTGTATTTTTCGGTAAAGAGAAAAGCCGAGGACGTTCTCTGGTATGACCTGATGTATGCAAGTGATTTATTGCACTTTTCTCATCATGCGCAGCGACTTGCTGATACCCTGCTGCCTGATACTCCTTCAGTATTGGCAGCGGACGGTCGATTCGTTGTCGATGCGGGTGCTCAGGTGCACCGTCAGACGCTTCCGGTGCCGCGGTATTATAAGTCCGAGCGTGTACAACCTCATGAAGTGGATCATCTCTACAGTGAGTTGCAGTTGCTGGATTTAAAACTGGATTAGTCATGTGGCACGTTGTGTGTGCCCGGTGTTGTATCTGTCGATCGGTAGCCACAGCGTATTCGCGCATTGGATTGTTTTACAGTGCTATGGTGTGAAGTTTTGCAGTTGACGATGATATTCTGTTGCGATGTCTCTCAGCTGTCCGACATTGATCAATTTACGATTAAAAAACAGAACATTAAACTGATCCGGTTCGTACTCGCAATCGCGTAACCAGGGAGAAAACCCCAGCTTGTCGAGTTGTGTAACGATATCACCAAAGGTTGCCTGGCCGTTCCACAGCTGTTTGGCTTCCACTTCAGCGAATATCAGCTGACTGGTTGAAATTGTTTGCTCCCCTCCCTTAATGACAAGGTCAAGCGCGCCTTCAACGTCAATCCACAACGCTGTACTGTTGAGTGTCGGGTCGGGCAGCAACTGTGCATCAACGTAGTTTGCTACCAGTACATCGAGTGTGATACCCGGCACCGTGACTGCCCGTGTCTGGGGGCGGGCATCGCTGACCAGAATAGAATTGTTTCCACGGATATAACCCGTTGCAACATCTATATCGGTGACCTGTAGCTGCAGCTCGCAGGGTCCCTCGCGATCGAGTACAGCGGCATGGTGATAGAGAACCCCGTTAGCGGTTACCGTTTCCCTGAATTTTTTGAAATTATAAGGGTTGGCTTCGACGGCGAGTGCGCTGTGAGTCGTTGCTTCACTGACAAACTTCTGTGAAAACTCAGCGTTAAAAGCGCCGATCTCAAGCGCGGAAGTGACACGAAGCGTATCGAGTAACTGAAAAAATAAGGACACCAGTAGCTTATTCGAATACTGCTTATAGGCTTTGCCGTATTTGTCGATACCGGTCTGGTGAATCCGGTTTGTCAGATCACTGACGGTATGCTCGTCCAGCCGGTTATCGATCATCAGCAGCGCTCGTCGGGGCATCTTCTTCATCATCCGGGATTGCGGCGGCGGTAATGGCTCGTGCCTGCTGTGCCGTCAGGTTTTCGGGAACATCACCAGCCAGACGGACGGTGACTTCCTTGTGCGCGAATTTAATTCCTTCACGGTGAAATAAATCGCGAATCTCCTGGTATACCCGCTTGCGTATACTCCATTGATCACCGGGCTTGCACATGAATTTCACTCGCACAATCATCGCTGAATCCTGCATTTCGATCACCCCCTGAGACTTCAGTGGTTGCAGAAAGGTATGGCCGATAATCGGATCATCTTTCAGGGAAATTCCGAGTTTTTTAATTAACTTACGCACTCGCTCGATATCTGTGTCGTAAGTTAAACGCAACGTCAGTTTCATCATTACCCAGTCACGCGAGTAATTTGTCAAAGACTGGATTTCACCGAAAGGTATCGTATGCAGTGGTCCGAGGTGATGACGCAGCTGAAACGAACGTACAGATATTTTTTCCACAGTGCCTTTGACGCTGCCGATGTCAACGTACTCTCCCCGCCGAAAGGCATCGTCAATCAGGTAGAAGGCACCGGAAAAAATATCGCGAACCAATGTTTGCGCGCCGAACCCGATCGCGAGACCGACTACGCCGGCACTGGCAAACAATGGACTGACATTAATACCGAGCTCCAGCAATGCCGTGAGGATGACGGAAAGTGAGATGACCGTCAGCATGAAATTGCGAAATAGTGGCAGCAGGGTTGCCACTCTGCTGGCGCCGCTGGCACCTCCTTCATCGCCGGGTGCCAGGGCGCTGTCGCCGCCTTCTTCCTGTATTTTGTTGTCTATCCAGATACGCAAGGTGTGGTAGGCGATATAACCGATAAACAAAATCGCGATAATGTCGGCGCTCAATTGAAATGTGGCGTTATACAACGCTGAGTCTTCGACATTCCAGATTAATGTGAGTCCCCATAAACCGACCATTACCGAGAGTATGCCTGCTACCCGTCGGGCCAGATCTTCATAAGTTGCCAGCGGGTGCAATATGGTGGTGGTTTCCAGGGGCTCACTGATCGATTCACCTGAATCCGAAGCACCGATGTTGCCGGGCTCAGTATCACCGGTGCTATCTTTTAGAAATGCAACGTAGTGTGCTTTGCGATGAAAAAAACGCTCGATAAGGAAATTGATCAGTGCATAAACAAATATGATGGATATCAACACGCCGTAGGCGCCGGCGATCAGCGGAATCTTCCCCTCCATATCAAGTACCATCCGGTAAATTGTTTCAAGCCATGAAAATATAAAATAGGCAATGGCTAATGAGAGCCAGATGCTTGAAACAAATCGCTGGAATGAACTGACCTCTGCGGGCGACTTGCCATTGAGTATGGCGTGTGACAGCGCGTTACGATTTGCGATCACCATGATGATATTGACCAAAGCGATAATGCCGGAAAAGCTAATTACCATGGTTGATTGAAAGTCGCTTGTGCCACCTAATTCTGCGGTCCATATCGCGATCATAACGACGACTATATTTATCGTTGAAACTATCAGCAGCCAGTAATAAAGCTTGCGTGCGTTTGTATCTGAAAGACTCGGGATGCGGTATTGGCTTCGAAAGGGAGACAGAATCACACGCCAGATGATGCTGATAAACCGGCATACGGCATAGCCCAGATACAGGGTTGCGATAGTGAATTGAATCGACTCTGTGGGTTCGTCTCTGAACAACATAGACCCGGTGCTGAAGGCCACTACTATCGAAAAAACCACCCCCAGTGCTTTTAGCGTGGCCCAGTTAAAGAGCAACGGGATCTTCTCAAGATAGCCTGTCGGAGCATTACTCAGTGCAGGTTCAAGCCGTTTGGCAACCAAGCGCTTGGTATAAATTTCATGTTCAACCCAGGCACCGAAAGCCAGTAATACCACTGACCAGTAAAACACCCACAAAAAGGTATCCAGGCTACCCGACGGGCTTTTGGATTCGATGTTTCTTGTCGTTGCACTGACGGATTCAGGGCTTCGGGCAAGTTGCTCCTGTAGCTTTCCGCGAAACTCAAGCACCTTCGTTTGTACCGTCATCAGCGACATCTCTGTATCGATATCATCCGTATCCGGAATTTTATTGTTTGAAAGCGACTGCTGCTCGAGTTGTGCAGGGCCGTCGATCACAATAATCCGCACCCCCCGTTGTTCGGCTGCGGCAACTATGTCGTCAATGAAATCGGCGTCTTTTTCACTGGCGGAAGCTGCGGGGGAGGCCTGCGACGCCTGGTGGGTACTTTGCGCAAAAGCGATGGAGCTGTGGAGGAGAGCGCTGGCGAGACTCAACAGCAGAACCACGGTTGAAATCGTTGCTGAAAACCGCATTTCCGGGTGTTCCTTTATAGGTTGCGCGTTACGGGGAGGTTCGCTTATCCGGTCTGCTAAACGGCACATAGCTATCTGACCAGCCGTCGGTATTATATATCTATTAGCGAACGGTAAGTATTTGGCCTGTGGTAAAATTGAGCCGCTCCCGGCAGTACGGATTCAGTGTCCGGTAAACCTATTCTTCCACACATTGTGTGAGCGCAACACGGCATGGCATTTCCTAAAAATCACAACCACGCTATCTCAGGAAAACACCCGCAGTTGCGTGCTCCGAGAGTGCTTTTTTACAGCCACGATACCTTTGGTCTCGGGCATTTGCGTCGTTCCCGCGCAATTGCTGCGGCGTTAACCGCTGCTGACGATCGGCTGTCCGCACTGATTATTACCGGTTCACCTATTGCCGGTCGTTTCACCTTTCCCGAGCGTGTTGATTACGTTCGTCTGCCCGGGGTTACCAAACGTTCGGACGGGACTTATATTTCCGAAAAGCTCGGATTTGATATTGAAGAAACCACCATCATTCGTGCGGGCCTGATTAAGTCCATGGTGCAATTGTTCATGCCTGATATTTTCATTGTGGATAAAGAGCCGACCGGCTTTCGCGGTGAGTTGCGTCCGGCGCTTGAATGGCTGCATGAGTCCGGTAGCTCCAAAGTGGTTCTGGGGCTGCGTGATGTCTTGGACAGTCCGGATCTCATTGTGGAGGAATGGGGGCGCAAGCGCGCGGTGCAGGCGATAGAGCAGTACTATGATGAAATATGGGTGTACGGAATGAAGTCGGTGTACGATCCCACCGTGGGGCTAAACCTGTCTGATGACGTCAAAAAACGCATGATCTGGACTGGTTACCTGCGACGAGAGCCGGTCCCGCGCGAAGAAATGCCTGAATCTCCCTATATCCTGGTGACACCCGGTGGTGGTGGAGACGGTGAGGCCATGATCGATCAGGTGTTGCTCGCCTACGAAAAAGACCCGACCCTCATACCTGCGGCGCTGTTAGTCTACGGCCCGTTTCTAACCGGTGATGCACGTGCCGACTTCGAACGCCGCGTGGCCAACCTTGACGGTCGAGTAATGAATGTCTCATTTGACTCGCGTATGGAGAGTCTGATGGCAGGCGCGCAGGGCGTGGTTGCCATGGGTGGATACAATACTTTCTGCGAAATCCTGTCGTTTGATGTTCCGGCGGTGGTGGTTCCGCGGACCGTCCCCCGTATGGAACAATATATTCGGGCCTCCAGTGCCCAGAAGTTGGGTCTTATCAGGTTGTTTGACGAAAAACTCGGCCCACACTCGGTGGATGCGATGATTGACGCTATTCGACAATTGCCAACGCAAAAACCTCCCTCTGCGAATCGCTATGTCGGTCTGCTGGACGGACTTGACCGCATTGTGAGTAGAACGAGTGAAATGCTGACGCAGGGACTGGAAACCGAGCAGGCATGAACAATGAGGTAACGCCGCTGGCCATCGTCGTTAAGTGCTGGCCGCGTTTGTCAGAAACCTTCGTTGCTCAGGAGTTAGCTGCACTCGAACAAAGAGGCCACAATTTCCAGATTTGGTCGCTGCGATATCCTGCAAACAAAAAACGGCATCCGCTGCATGAGCAGGTTTCAGCACAGGTGTGCTATCTGCCCGAGTACCTGCATCTGGACATCAGGCGTGTACTCAAGTGCTGGTGGGCATGCAGGCGATTGCCGGGTTACCGTGCCGCATGGAAAATTTTTTTGGCAGATGTGCGCCGAGATTTTACGCGTAATCGTGTGCGTCGTTTTGGCCAGGCTTGCGTGCTGGCCGTCGAAATGCCGGAGTCTATCGTAGCGGTTTACGCGCACTTTCTGCATACCCCGTCTTCTGTGGCACGTTATGCTTCGATCTGTCGCGGTATCCCCTGGAGCTATTCTGCACATGCAAAGGATATCTGGACAACGCCTGAGTGGGAACTGATGGAGAAACTTGATCGTCACCGCTTCGGTGCAAGTTTCGGGGTAACCTGCACCGCGGTCGGAGCCAGTGAACTGCGATCAAAGTGCTCTGATCCGCAGGCCGTCGATCTCGTCTATCACGGTCTCGATCTGTCGCGTTTTCCACCGCCGCCGCTGCGGTCGGATCGTGGTGAGGATGCAGAGTTGCGATTGCTATCCGTTGGTCGGCTGGTTGAGAAAAAGGGTTTTGATCGATTGATCAGCGCGCTGGCAGCATTACCTGTTACCGTCAACTGGCGATTTATACATATCGGTGGCGGTCAGCTGAAAGCGTCTTTGCGTGCACAGTCGGTTGCTGCAGGCATTGACCATCGAATCGAATGGCGCGGTGAGCAGGAACAACCCGAAGTCATTCAGGCCATGCGCGATGCCGACGTTTTTGTGCTCCCCAGTCGTATTGCAGACGATGGTGATCGGGATGGTCTGCCCAATGTGTTGATGGAAGCAGCGTCGCAAAAACTACCCATTATCGCTACTTCAGTGTCTGCTATCCCGGAATTTCTACAGCACAACACGCACGCCACTCTGGTGGAAGCAGAGGGTGATGCGCAATCGCTCGCAGCAGCGATTGTGGCATCTGTAGATAACCCTGAAAAACGTGCTGCGATGGCCGAACAGGCATATCAACGCCTTGTTGATGAGTTTGCGATGGATAAAGGTATTGAAACCATTGACCGGCGATTGCAACAACTGTGTGCCGGCAACGAGAGCAATGTGCAGGAATAAAGTATCCCCTAATGTGGTTGAGTTGATTTTTCTCGATAGAATAAGGCGTACCTGATAGCGCTTCTTTGCGGGCTTTGACACGTGATAATAATTTAAATGGGGCAAATAGCGTACTACGCGCCATTAAAATCGCCGCATCATCCGATACCCTCCGGTGATCGCGAGATCGCGCAAGCAGTAATGCGGGCATTGGCGATGAACACATTGGGGTTGGAAGTTGTACTCGCGTCTGAGTTGAGAAGCTATGACGGGCAGGGCGATGCGAGTCTACAACAGCAGATAAAAGCGCGCGCTGAGGAAGAGGTCGAGCGTTTGTGTGCAGCGCAGTATAACTGGCGTGCGTGGGTCACCTATCATAATTACTACAAAGCCCCGGATCTCATCGGTGTGGCGGTGAGCAAGCGCCTGGGCATTCCCTACTTACTCATCGAGGCGAGTATTGCCAAGAGGCGTTTAAGTGGCCCATGGTCAGAATTTGCTGTGTGTGCGGACCATGCGACGAGTGCTGCAAATGTGGTGTTCTATTTGACTGAAAGAGATCATGTTGCGCTTGAGCAGTTTCGGCCTGCAGCGCAGAAGCTGGTGCATCTGGCACCATTTCTAAATGATGTTGAGTTAGCGCCCGTCACTGTGACAGCCCTGGCGAATAAACGACTGGTGACCGTGGCTATGCATCGTTATGGAGATAAGTTTGCCTCCTATCGGATACTTTCCGAAGCGCTGGCTTTTCTTACAACCTCTGACTGGCATTTGACCATTGTCGGTGATGGTCCTGCACGCGTCGATATAGAGTCGATGTTTGCAAAGTATGGCGACAGAGTGGCGTTTTCAGGCTTGCTTGATCGTGATGCGGTGAATGCCTGCTATCAGCAGGGTGGTGTATTTGTCTGGCCGGGTGTCAATGAAGCATTTGGCATGGTTTATCTTGAGGCGCAGGCAGCCGGGCTGCCAGTCATTGCCGAAGATCGAATCGGCGTGCGAGAGGTTATGGCAACATCACAGTCGCTGGTGCCACCGGGTGAACCCGTCATCATGGCAAGCGCAATAGATGCGATATTGGGGAGTGCAGCGCAGTATCAATCGATGGCACAGGCCGGTCACGAGTTTGTCAGCCGGCGGCATCTGTTAGGAACGGCTGCGCAAACACTGTCACAGCAATTGTCTGAACTATTAGCGTGATTTTATGATTAATCTGGCTGTCATCCGGCATGGATACACTGAGTGGAACCGTGAAGGCAGGATCCAGGGGCGTCGGGATATACCACTGGATGCGGAATCTGTCACGGAACTCGCAGATTATCAGTTACCTGTTGAATGGCAGAAGGCTGCACTGGTCTCGAGTCCTTTGAACAGAGCGGTGCAAACGGCAGAATTGATCGCTGGTCGAACACCGCTGATCGAGCCAGCTTTAATAGAAATGGACTTTGGTGACTGGGAGGGGCAACGCAGTATTGATCTCGGTGCAGATCCGGACTCCGGGTTTCGTCATCTGCCTGACTGGGGGTGGCACTATCAGCCTTTGAATGGAGAAAGCCCGGCACAAGTCTGGTCGCGTTTGGCTCCATGGGTGGACAGTCTGACAGAAGATACCGTCGCGGTATGTCATATCGGTGTGATGCGAACTCTGTTGGCTGTGGCCTATAACTGGCCGTTTAAGGGCACCGCACCATTTACGATCAAGCGCAACTCACTCTACTGTCTGGAGGTTTCAGATGTCATTACTCCTGCGGCGCCGTTGCGGGTCCGGTTGGTTCCAGACGCCTGAGCTGTGTACATTCATTGTGCTGGTGTACGTGTAGAATCGATGGAACGGGCGGTGAACCAGCCGGTCGTATCGTTTACTAAATTTCTGCTTACAGACTCATTTGGCTTATGCAAGTTCTGATTGTTGTTACCCATCTTCTGGGAACCGGACATCTGCGTCGAGCGATCAGTTTGTCGCAGGCGTTTGCCGCATCCGGACACAATGTAACTCTTGTGAGTGGTGGGTTCCCGGTAGAGATCTTCGACGCCACTGGTATATCGCTAGTTCAATTGCCACCGTTGCGCTCTGACGGTATTGAGTTCTCACGATTGCTCAGCGCTGACAATTCGGTTGCCGATGAATCTTATCTGCAGGTAAGGAAGACCAGAATCGTCGAACTTGCTCAAACGCTGCGCCCCGACATTATCGTTACTGAGTTGTTTCCGTTTGGTCGCCGTGTGTTACGCGGTGAGTTCCTCTGCCTGCTTGAATGGGCCGGGTCACAGCGCAATATGCCGCTTGTTTTGTCTTCTGTACGCGATATTCTGGCACCCCCATCGAGTGATCAGAAGGCCCGGCAAACTGAGTCCCTGATCGACAGTTATTATGATGGTGTGCTGGTGCATTCCGATCCCGGTATTACTCCGCTCGACGCAAGTTGGCCTGTATCGACACAATTGCAAAGTAAGCTCCACTACACCGGGTATGTGACACAGCTCAATGATGAATGCCGCGCAAATAAAACCCCTGCTGAGGTAATTGTCAGTGCCGGTGGCGGTAATGTGGGGCGTCATATCTATGAGACAGCGATAGAAGCTGCTCGAACGACTCCGCTGTGGCGTTGGCGGCTTCTGGTGGGTGGGCAGGCATCCGGGGTTGAGATAAGGCGATTAACCTCGCTGGCAGCGGGGACCGCAGTGGTCATCGAACCGTTACAGCCACATTTCAGACAGTTGCTGAGTCAGGCACTGTGCTCAGTGAGTATGTGTGGATATAACACAGCGATTGATTTACTGATCACCGGTACACCGGGTGTACTTGTGCCTTTCGATGCCGGTGGAGAGCAAGAGCAGACTATTCGGGCGACCAGTCTGTCTGAGCGTTCGTCCTATGTCATGTTGACAGCGAACACGCTGACACCGGATTCTCTTGGTCATGCGGTGCGCCAGGCCAGTGCGGCAGGTCGATTCGATATTTCAAAACAGCAGTTTAACGGTGCGCTTGAATCTGTGC
>JAHDHK010000117.1:9935-16622 GCA_020631335.1 Chromatiales bacterium | reverse complement strand
GTCAGCGGTAGTCAGTCCACACTCCGGAATCACCGGGTGGTATAAGCAGCAACCTGCACACCGTTAGCCTCCAGACAACGGCGCAGCTCGCGAGCCATCAATACCGCACCATCGCTGTCTCCATGTACACAGACCGTATCCGGAACGACTTTTACTTTCACTCCGTTTATCGATTCAACACACTGTGTTTCGATCATCTGCAGCACACGATCCGACGCCATCACCGGATCGTGAATGACCGCACCGGGTTGTCCTCGAGACACCAGTGTGCCATCGTCGTTATAAGCACGATCAGCATAAACTTCTCTCAGTAACGGAAGCCCGATTTTTTCAGTTTGCGATTGCAGCTCTGTTGCAGCCATCGCTACTATTGCCAGTTGCGGATCATAGGCTTTTACTGCAGAGACAAGACAGTGGGCGAGCTCCCGCTCTTCACTTGCCATATTGGCAAGCGCGCCGTGAAACTTCACATGGCTGACCTGAGCACCACACGAAGCGGCAATCGCTGCCAAAGCGCCAATCTGATAAATCATAGAAGCGCTTAAGTGTTCACTGTCGGGATTCAGAATTCGTCTGCGACCAAAGCCACTTAGATCATCAAATCCCGGATGCGCACCGATGCGAACAGCATTATTAATACACAACTGCACAGTGCGATTCATAACCAGCGGATCGCCCGCATGAAAACCACAGGCGACATTCGCGCTGGTGACAATCTCCAGCATCTGCTCGTCGGCACCCATTTTCCAGGCACCGAAAGATTCCCCCAGATCGGCATTCAGATCAATCGATATGTTTTTCATTAATTTCGCTTTGCGTCCACTACACCATCGATAAGGTTATAACCCAGAAGATTATCTACGTACTTCGGGTCGCAGAAAACCGATTGTAACTTTTCCGGTATTGCAGCGATGTGACGTCGATAGTCTTCAAGTGCACAGACTGCTTCTTCTATAGACACCGGAGAAAACCTGAATACTGACATCGACGGCAATTGTGCCAGCCGATCAAGATCGGCGGTTATGACGGTTGCAATTCTCGGGTACCCTCCGGTTGGCTGGCGATCTGCGAGAAGTACTGTAGCCATTGAATCTCCGCCTATTTGTATATCCCCGGCAATGACGGCATCTGAAATTCCACTTAATCCACCACTCACTGGAAAACCGTCGCTATAGCGACACTCGAGCCTGATGCCCATTCGATCACGCACATTTGATACGGTAAATTCTGTCGTCAAAAAGCGCGACCGTACATCATTGCTAAAAAGATGTGCCTGCGCACCCCAAACTATGCGTATATCCTGACGTTTGTTTTCAACTGTTTCAGGTAACAGAGTGCAATCCGGATGAACATCCGACGCTGCTATTGCTATATTATCGTCCGCCATTAAATAGCGCCCGCAGTATCCACCAAACCCTGCCCTGATGTGAGTGCTTCTGGAACCCATTACTTTCGGCACATCGAAGCCGCCAAAAACATGCAGATAGCTATACACACTGCCCGGCAACAGACGAATAGACAATCGCTGGTTCTCCTTCACAATAAAACTGCACTGATGTGGCATTGTCCGTTCATCAAGAGCAATAACAGCAGCGGCACCGGTCACCGCCATCAGTGCCTCACCACCATGAACAGTAAACTCACCACCGCCACCACACAGTTCAATAACCGCGTTCTCAGTGGGCTGACGCAATAGTGCCGCTCCCTTTGCAACTGAGAGCCTGTCCATGACGCCTCCTTCAGAGACACCATAGCGTTGATAGCCGGGCCTTCCAATATCCTGTATCGATGCACCCGGTGCGATATTGACTACGCTAAGGAAAAGACTCACCACCCTGCCCTCTCACCTCCATACACTGCGCAACACTTTCACCGGCTGCTGCTGCCTGCTGAAGCACTTTAAACTTCTCAATACCTACCGGATAAAATTGAATTTCATCTCCGGCCTCCACACTGAAAGGAGAACTTTGTGCGGGATTAAAATTGCTGAATGGCGTGATGCCAATGGTGCGCCAGCCAGTGGGTATAGGTGTTGATGTCAATACTGTCTGGCGGACGGCAACTGATATAGAACCTGCGGGCACTTCAGCCTTCACTCGTTCAAGCCTGGGTATATGCCAGTGCGCAGGCAATAGCCCCATATATAAAAACCCGGGTGCAAAGCCCAGCGTCAATACGCGGTGAATAAACTGGCTGTGCTCTTCGATCACCTGCTCCACCGTCATGTTCAGTAACGAGGCGACCTCACTGAGCTCGCCTTCGTTGTCCGCACCATAACAAACCGGAACCCGCCAGTGTCTTGTCACAACAGCTTCATCTCCCTCGCGGATACTTTGAACACGCTCGATCAATTGACGCTGTAATGCCTGATGGGAAACAAGCAGCGGATCAAAACGCACAAGCAAAGATCTCAGCGTCGGTGCAGTTTCTATAACACCGGCTATGGGTTCGTCGATAACCGCACGGTCAAATTGTTGCACAGCCCGGTTAATGTCCAGATCGAGATGATCACCAAGCTCCACCAGCAAGGCAGACTCCCCGACCATTCGAAACACCGGGTTAACGGACGGAACAGCATTCAATGAATACTTACCCTGACTGATGACTCGCCTACTTTCCCGATGACAACGGCATGATCATCAAAGCGTTCAATAAATTGATGCGCGGCATCGAGCGGCATCGAAATTAGCAAGCCTCCACTGGTTTGCGGATCAAGCAGCAGATCAACACGCGCACTTTCAATCGAACTGGTCAATTCGCACTGATGCAAAAGCGGTTGCAATTGGGGATACAAGGTTGATCGTACCCCACGCCGGCTAAGGGCCAATGCACCTCGCAGCAGCGGCACCTGTTGTAAATCTATGCGCGCACCAAGTGAGTGTGCGTCATTTTCCATCATTTCTATCAAATGCCCCAGCAACCCGAAGCCTGTCACATCAGTCACTGCGGAGGGTGTCAGATCAGCCAGTAACCTCGCAGCATTTCTATTGGAAAGCAACATGGCATCAATCGCGGCGTCGATTGCGTCCGCCGGCGCCGTCGCCTGCATATCAGCCGCCAGCACTACACCTGTCCCTATGGGTTTGGTGAGTATCAAAGCATCTCCCTCACGCGGTGTATTCTTTTTCCATTGCGTGCTTTCGCTGATCTCGCCATTAGCGACAATCGCAATGTGATCTTCCATGCCTTCCGTACTGTGGCCACCGGACAGCACAACCTCCTGTTGTTTTAACGCTTCTGCAATGCCGGACATCAACAATCGATGGTCACGCTTTTGTAGTCGTGGATGAGCGAAGGCCACGTTTATCCAGACCTGTGCACACACCGGTCGCGCGCCCATTGCATAAATATCACTGAGCGCATGGTTTACACAAATTTTTCCAAAGCGCCAGTGATCCTGCGAAAAGCTCCTGAAACCATCAATACTCTGAACCGCGACCTTACCTTCACTGACAGTCCACAAACTGGCATCTTCAGATTGCTGCAACGCTGGTTTAACCGATTGATTCTGAAAAAACGGCAGGCCGGTGAGGTTGGCATGTAATAGCTCCGGGCCGAGTTTACTCCCGCATCCTGCACACTGCATAGGCACATCATCGGCAGAGCCCATCGCAGGTTTTTCACCCGGCTGATTGAGTCTGCGCATGAATTTAGTATCGATATAATCTTTGAGCCTCCAGACCCAGCGTCCGGACACCACCATACCGTTGCGACAACCAACTGCAGATTTTTCACCCAGAGAAATCAAGGAAAGGAAGTCCGACTGTAGATTGATGGCTTTGCCATTTCCCTGATGAAAAGCCATGCGCAGGTTTTCAACCAGGTAAGGCGCCTGCCGCACTGCGTAAACACCCGCTTTCGGCCTGGGGTCATGCAACATATCTGCGCAGTCCCCCACAGCAAAAACTTCGGGGTGGCTGCAGCTTCGCAAGTATTCATCAACCGCGATGAAGCCTCGATCACTGGTTTGCAAACCCGCTTGTTGCGGCCAGGGAGCCGCACTGGCACCGGTGCACCAAATGCTCTGATCCAGCACCAGCGCTTTATCACTTACAGCGCGCAGACCACGCTCGTTTACCTCACTAACACGGAACTCCGGATGCAGAGTTATGCCGGCGTTAATCAGTTTTCGTTCTACCGTTTCAACCAGCTTTTCCGGATAACCGGGCAGCACATGCTTATGCGGATACACCAAGTGATAATTGAGTTGATTAACCCGGTGCGCCATACCCAGTACCAGCTCAACACCTCCCGCTCCGGCACCAATAACCCCCCAGTGACCCGAGTTATTCCGACGCGATTCTTCTAACAGCGCATTCCAGGTGGCAGCAAACTGGCTCACGGGCTTAACACCTACCGCAAATCGAGCAGCACCCGCCACGCTTGTATCCGGAGTAGAGCCGATATCAACGCTGACAATATCGTAGGCACATTCGAAGTGCCCGGCACCTTCCGTCGACTCAACCTGTGCAGTTTTACTTTGTAGATCCAGACCGAATACACGACCTTTTATGTAGCGAACGTTTGCCCAGGCACACAACCGATTCAGATCAATGTGCGCGTCTTCATAACTGTAGTGCCCGGCCACAAAGCCAGGCAGCATGCCTGAATAAGGGGTCAGGGTTTGCTCGGACACCAGCGTCACCCGCACACCTTTTATCGGTTTCATGGCGAGCGTGCGAATCGCCAGCGCATGTGCATGCCCGCCACCGATAAACAGTAAATCTCTTTCGTTCATTTCAGCTACTGAAAACGTGTCCTGCTTGGACCGGAACAAACGGCAAACATTCACCGATCCGGATAGATTCAAGGGTTTATTGACTGACTCTGAGATGGATAACTATAAACCAAAGAGGCAAAGAAATTCCGATCCCGAAAATTCACCCAGGCCAGCCTGGATTATTCATCAGGATCCGGCGTTCAGAGGAAGTCTGGCATCGAATAGACGCTCTGCTACTTTGCAAGGGTGCCCGAAATGTGGTCTGGATCGGTATACATAGCATTTCGCTAATATTTACTCGTCGCTTTATAAAAAAACCAGACCAGGAAAGTAAACCGATTGTTCAGGACGGTTTATAAGACGGCAGGAATTGCGCACGAGCAGACCGGATTTAACACGCGTGACAGGTACACCCACGTGGTTCCGGCTTGCGCCCCTTTAAGAGATTTACTTTCACTGTTATAAAACGGATTATCACGATTACAAAAAGCGAATAACCAGTGCGTTGAACCCGCTTGTCAGGAATATCAACGCCCTGTTGAACCCGCTGGAAGCATTGGAAGCATTATTGGCACAACCACCGGCAAGGAAGCTTAGGGTCGGGCATCTCTATAGGTATAGCCCCGGGCAACCGCGGCTGAGACAACCAGCCATCACGCCAACTCAATCCTTGCTGAGTTATACGATTGCCGAGTTGCTGGATAGAATTGTCAAAGACTTTTGATCACGGTCGAACGTTCGGAGAAATCCCCATTGCCTGCTCAGGCCAGACGTTCTTCGACCCTGTTTTTTTCCACCCCGGAGGAACGGGATCTGGCAAATGTGACACGGAAGCTACGAGCCAGTTCATACCAGCTGATTAAGTGTCCAAGCACAAAGGCTGCAAGTAATGCAATAAGCACAACAGGCTTTGGGATAAGCATAGTGTTCTCCGATGACCTCATCATAATTCCCTGCGGAAGGAATCGAGGTGATCATTCATATGGCGACTGGTAATTCCTCTCGATGCATATTATGGCTGACAGTCGTTAATTTTTAGTTACACACCGTCAATCATTTTTGATGCACCATCGTTTAACTGATACGTCGGACCACCACTTTCGGTGGTGACGCGCACATGCTCATTATCAATGAGAAGTTCAAGCGTGGCCAGCAAACTCTTTTCTGCAGCCGGGAATAAAGCAGGGTCAAGACCCAGGTAGATCTTCGGAAGCAATTCCTTAATCGTTTTGCCGCCGGAATCCAGGCAATTCAGTACCTGACGCTCTCGCTCCCTTCGGTGTTCAGCAAGCGCTTGAACATAAACCCGGGGGTTATCCAGCGGCGCACCATGTGTCGGGTAGTAGGTTGAATCGTCACGCTGCAACAAGCGCTCGAGAGAGGCCATATACGCTTTCATGTTGCCATCGGGTGGCACCACTATCGTTGTGGACCAGCCCATCACCACATCGCCGCAAAAAAGCGCGTTTTCCTGCTGCAGAAAATAGCTTAAATGATTCGATGCATGGCCCGGTGTATAAAGTGCTTCCAGCGTTAAACCACCCACCTGAACCGTCTCTCCGTCGGCAAGTAACACATCGGGGGTAAACTCAGTATCAGCACCGAAGTCACCTATACCATGCGGCCCATACGCATAGGTTAACGCATCACATTGTGCCTGCAGCAGCGCACAGCCGGGCGAGTGATCTATATGCGTGTGCGTCACCAGAATACGGGTAATGGTTTCACCACGGGTAGCGTGCAACAACGCGTCGATATGCTGCCGGTCTGCTGGTCCGGGGTCGATGACCGCCACTTCGCCATGACCAACGATGTAGGTCCCGGTGCCGGTAAAAGTAAATGGCCCGGGGTTATTACAGATAACACGCCTGATGTCGGGGGACAGTTGATCGACAACCCCGTATTCAAAATCAGGGCGGCCGTTGTGAGGAATTGAAACCATGGCGCTGCACAAAAAATTTTACAAC
>JAHDHK010000117.1:0-9925 GCA_020631335.1 Chromatiales bacterium | reverse complement strand
ATCATACGCAGGCTTATGGATACCACAGGCGCTGATTCTCAAACCGGCACCTGAAACATCCAAACGTCAGCGCCAGCTGATCCGATACACACCGGCACTGATAACGAATAAATTAACGTTAGCTACCGCTGCATAAAAACTGCGATACCACTGGATCAATAGCGGCGGACATGCAGCCCGTTAACCCGTAACGCAACATTTAAAGAGGTTAAAGTGAAAGTTCTTATCGTTGGCGCCGGTGGCAGAGAACATGCCCTCGCGTGGAAGGTATCGCACTGCGAAGAGGTATCACACGTCTACGTAGCCCCGGGTAACGCCGGCACAGCCCGGGCTCCCGACATTGAAAACATCGCTATCGATGCGGATAACATCGACGCACTGCTGACGTTCGCCGAAGAAAACAGGATTGCGCTCACTATTGTCGGCCCGGAACAACCCCTGGTGGCCGGTATCGTTGACCGGTTCAGGCAGGCAGGATTAAGAATATTCGGACCCACTGCTGCGGCGGCGCAGCTGGAGGGCAGCAAAGCGTTTTGCAAGGATTTCCTGCAACGCCATTCCATACCGACAGCCGAGTATCAGGTATTCACCGACCTCAGCGCTGCGATTGCCTATATAAAATCACGGCCGGCTCCCATGGTTGTCAAGGCCGACGGTCTGGCGGCCGGCAAAGGGGTAGTCATCGCGCAAACACAGGAGGAAGCCTTGCTGGCAGTGGAAGATATGCTGCAACAGCAACGTTTCGGCAGTGCCGGTAATACTGTTGTGATCGAAGATTTTCTGGAGGGCGAAGAACTCAGTTATATCTGCATGGTTGATGGTAAAAACGTACTGCCACTGGCGACTTCTCAGGATCACAAAGCCAGAGACGAAGGCGATACCGGTCCGAACACCGGTGGTATGGGTGCCTATTCTCCGGCCAATGGGGACACACCGGCACTACAAACACAAGTGATGGAAAAGGTTATCACGCCAACTGTTCAGGGAATGATTGCGGATGGAACTCCGTTCACCGGCTTTCTTTATGCAGGATTAATGATAGCGCCGGACGGCACGGTTAAAGTGCTCGAGTTCAATGTCCGCTTCGGCGATCCGGAAACACAACCGGTGTTGATGCGTCTTAACTCCGATCTGGTAGCGCTTTGCAACGCGGCACTTGATGGCAAGCTCGCAACCGCAACGGCTGAATGGTTAGAGCAGACGTCAATAGGTGTGGTGATGGCAGCAGGCGGTTATCCGGCCGACTATCGTAGTGGTGACATCATCGAAGGACTGGACAACATCGCCAGTGATGTCCAGGTGTTTCACGCCGGCACTGCACTCAGCGACGGCAATACCATCACGTGCGGCGGGCGCGTGTTATGCGTTACCGGTACGGGAAAGGATGTGGCTCAGGCTCGCGAAAGCGTTTACAAATCAGTTGAAAAAATTCACTGGAAAGATGCCTACTACCGCCGTGACATCGGTCATCGTGCGCTGCCTGAAGATGCACCGCCGATTAAAAGTTAACACAGGCAAATTCAGTACGCAGACTCGTATTGCAATTGACTGCTGGAACAGCGCTGCCAAAATATTTGGCTAGCGCTTCATCGCATCGAAGAATTCATTGTTAGTCTTGGTTTGCTGCAGCCTGCCAATGAGAAACTCCATCGCTTCAATTTCATCCATCGGGTGCAGAAACTTTCTTAAGATCCAGATTTTTTGTAGCTCTTCCGGGTCGATCATCAGCTCCTCCCGACGGGTACCTGACCGATTGACACTGATGGCCGGGAATGTGCGCTTTTCAGCGATTCGGCGATCCAGATGCAGCTCCATGTTGCCTGTACCTTTGAATTCCTCATAGATAACTTCATCCATTTTGGATCCGGTATCGACCAGCGTGGTTGCCACAATAGTCAGACTGCCGCCCTCTTCAATGTTTCTGGCTGCACCGAAGAACCGTTTCGGTCGATGCAGTGCATGCGCATCGACACCGCCGGTCAGCACTTTGCCAGAGGAAGGTATAACTGTGTTATAGGCGCGGGCAAGTCTGGTAATCGAATCGAGAAGAATCACCACATCCTTCTTATGTTCGACCAGTCGCTTGGCCTTCTCTATCACCATTTCTGCCACCTGCACATGACGACTGGCAGGCTCATCAAAAGTACTCGAAACGACTTCTCCCTGAACCATGCGTTCCATTTCGGTCACTTCTTCCGGACGCTCATCAATCAGCAGCACAATCAATACACAGTCGGGATCGTTTTGAGCAATACTCTGCGCGATGTTTTGCAGAATCATGGTTTTGCCGGCTTTAGGCGGGGAGACAATAAGTGCTCGCTGCCCCTTACCGATCGGCGCGACAAAATCTATGGTTCTGGCGGTAATGTCTTCGGTACTGCCGTTACCCAGTTCAAGCGTCAGTCTGTCGGTGGCGTGCAAAGGTGTGAGGTTTTCAAACAACACCTTGTTACGCGCTTCTTCAGGCGGCCCGAAGTTAATTTCATCAACCTTAAGCAGGGCGAAATATCTTTCGCCGTCTTTGGGTGGTCGAATTTTTCCGGAAATAGAGTCACCGGTGCGCAGGCTGAAACGTCTGATCTGGCTTGGAGATACATAGATATCATCAGGGCCTGCCAGATATGAACTGTCGGCAGAGCGAAGAAACCCGAAGCCATCCTGCAGAATCTCAAGGACCCCGCCACCGAATATATCTTCGCCTTTGCGCGAATGTGCTTTCAGTAGAGAGAAGATAATGTCCTGCTTGCGTGAACGCGCTACATTATCCAGCCCTTCAGACTGAGCCAGCTCAACCAGTTCGGTCGCGGATTTCTTTTTAAGATCAGTAAGGTTCATGTGTGGAACATGCTATGGTTTTTGGAAGGACATCTAGCAAGACGCCGTCTCGACAGGAGAGGACGAGAATTCTGGTAGATGGAAAGACTTTTTAGATGTATAGCCGGGCGAAGCAACCTGCCCTCGATTGATACTTGGATCAACTCGTGTTACGTCACGGGAACTGACAGGGTCCGACGGCTAGCAATTAGCAGGGATGAGAGCAACATAGCACGCGCAACCCTGCACGTCTAGCACGCTGGTCCCGAATGGTAAAACACGAGGCGCGCTGCTGATTCAGCATCTCCACCGTCTTCGGCCTCGTGGCAAGTCCGCGTGAGGGCTGTCAGGCACCGGCGATATACGCTACCGGAAGATTCCGGAAATAAACATACAAACAGGTGAAGGTACAACACTACGCGAGGTCTGCCATCGACCCGGGGGACAGGCGGTCGCTGTCAGCTTATGGGAAAAGTATAGTAGACAAAAAAAACTTCGTGACACAACGACTGGCGCCACGCAAAAACAACAAGCAGTTAACCAGGCAGGTCGTACAGACAATTCATACTGGAAAAGGCTGTCACCCACACACCGGATGACAGCCGATCCGGCCGGAATTCGATCAATCAGGCGTTACTGTCAATGAACGCCGAGAGTTGTGATTTCGACAGCGCACCGACTTTGGTGCCTTCTACCGAGCCGTTTTTGAACAGCATTAGCGTAGGTATGCCCCGGATGCCGTACTTGGGAGGAGTATTCTGATTATCGTCGATGTTGAGCTTTGCGATTTTAACCTTTTCACCGTATTCCTCGGCAATTTCATCGAGTATCGGCGCAATCATTTTGCACGGGCCACACCATTCCGCCCAGTAATCCACCAATACGGGCACTTCTGACTGTAATACCTCGGTATCGAAACTGTCGTCAGTGACTTCAACAATATTTTTGTGCACCTGTGTCTCCTCAAGCGGACCGGTTTTAGAGCGGCAATCTGGTTTGCGCGCTCAGTGAATGTTCTAGTTTACTGCGTGAATGATGGCGACATCATAGACAATTTCAACTCACATTTGATGACTTGTGACAACTTTCAGCTCGACCTTCTCCGGCATCTGCATCGCCACAGCAAGTGTTGCGAACGCTGGCAAAAGGCCTCCGTTTGCGAGCAAAACCAGGTTCGAAAACGACCTCTGCACAGGTCATATGTTCGATGATTAGCAAGTCGGTAACACCAACAACGCATAAATACGCTATTCTCCGTCCATGAAATCCGATTATCTGACGAACGTCAGTTTCCAATCGCTCGATCTCGACAACAGCCTCAGTACAGCACTCGAATCGGCCGGCTTCTCCCATTGCACTGAAATACAGCAATTGTCACTGCCACTGATGCTGACAGGCAAAGACATTGCCGCTCAGTCCCAGACCGGTACCGGCAAAACAGCCGCATTTCTGCTCGGGATGTTTCAGTATCTGATGAACCACCCGGCGCCTCCGGACAAAGAAGCCACCGCAATCCGTGCACTGATTCTGGCACCGACCCGTGAACTGGCTATTCAGATCCACAAAGATGCGCTGGAGATAGGTGCAAATACCGACTACAAAATTGCGCTGGCGTACGGTGGCACCGACTATGAAAAACAACGGCGCACGCTGGAACAGGGCGCTGACATCCTGATAGGTACTCCCGGAAGAATCATCGATTACTTCAAACAGCGTGTTTTCTCGCTGAAGCAGGCACAGGTGGTTGTGCTCGATGAAGCAGACCGCATGTTCGACCTGGGTTTTATCAGTGACATACGCTACCTGCTCAGACGCATGCCGACACCTGAAAACCGGCTCAGCCTGCTTTTTTCTGCCACTCTTTCCCATCGGGTGATGGAGCTCGCCTACGAGCACATGAACAACCCGGTAGACCTGAAAACCAAATCAGACACCATTGCCGCAGACAAAGTCGAACAGAGTATGTACCACCCGGCATCGGATGAAAAAATTCCGCTGCTGATCGGGCTGATGCAGAAACTTCAGCCGCAACGAAGCATTATTTTTGTCAACACCAAACGCGCCGCTGACACTGTTCATGCCAGCCTGCTCGGCAACGATATTAATGCTGATGTGCTGTCAGGCGACGTTCGTCAGAAGAAGCGGCAACGATTGATTGGCGACCTGGCAGACGGCTCTCTGAGCACACTGATCGCCACTGATGTCGCTGCCAGGGGCCTGCACATCGAAGGCGTGAGCCATGTATTTAACTACGATCTGCCGCAAAACGCCGAAGACTACGTGCACAGGATAGGCAGAACCGCCAGAGCAGGTGCGGATGGAAAAGCCATCTCATTCGCCTGCGAAGAATATGTTTTCTCGCTGCCGGAGATCGAGAGCCTGCTGGGGCACGACATTGTGACACAGCCGATCACAGACGATATTATCGCGGTCCCGGCGCCTCCCAAAAAACTGCGCCGCGACAAGCCGCCTACTCACAAGAACACCGGCAGAAGACGGAAACCACGCCCGCCTCGTGGCAGCAAGCCCGGTGGCCAGCGACCACGCAGCGAAGCAAAAAGCAGCTGATATCCACACATCCGCAGCCTGACAACTGTCTGAAGCCGAGACTCTTGCGCGCCAAAGTGCGCCAACCGAATATCGAACAGGTGAATATGCCTGTCACGGCGAGCGCTATGGGATTGCAACTTCCTGCTAAAGCATCACCAGATAGGCTACGCTATAACAAACATCTCGGGTTATAATCCGCCGCGCGCTGCGCCGGGGCATCGCCCGCCGCAGGGCTGTGTCTCCCCCTGCCCTTCCCATTGCACGTTCCTGAAACCGCTGGAGCAATCCATATGAACTTTGAACAAGCCAGAATCAATATGATTGAACAGCAGGTTCGACCATGGGATGTACTGGATCAGCGGGTTCTCAACGCACTGGCAGATGTGCCACGTGAGAAATTTCTTCCGGAGGCGTTCGATGGACTGGCCTATTCGGATACCCGGATCCCACTTGAAAATGATCGTATTTCACTCAACCCGAACATAGAGGCGCGCCTGCTCCAGGCAGCAGTGCTGGAGGCAGACGACCGCGCATTGATTATCGGCAGCGGCAGTGGCTATATCGCCGCGTGTGCAGCCAGAATGTGTAAACACGTTGAATCGATCGATACCTCTGAACAAACCAACAGTCAGGCCCAGGAAAGCGCCTCCCACTGCGGTATCGATAACATTAAATTCATTACCGGTAATCTGATCGAAGATCTGCCGGACAAAACCACCTATGACGCCATCATTGTCAACGGTTCACTGGAGCACGTTCCGCAGCGGCTGAAAACCCGGCTGAGTACGATGGGCAGACTCATCGTGACGATTGGCCGCGAAAGAGATCCTATTATGGAAACTTTTGTTATCCGCCGGATCAGTGAATCAGACTGGCTGGAACAAAGCATTTTCGATACTCATATCCCCGCTCTGATTCGCGATCAGGAAGCGGATCAAAAGGCGGGATTCGTCTTTTAAAAGTACGATCATCAATGCACTCCGGCGTGTACCACACACGCTGTTTTGTCCGCTAATTAAGTACATATAAATATCTGTGGCAACGCCGGGTGGCTGTCTATATGAAGCAGCGCCACAGACCCGCACCAGCGCGTTTCAGCCTGCACCGATCACCGCAACAGATCAAGCATTGCCCTCTGCTGTTATGGCTGTTTGACTACTCATCAAGATATTTCACGGTGAAACAGGTTACATACACTGACAAATGGTCATCCCAAAAAGCTGAAAATCGTTCTACATTCTAGTTACTGCAAATAAACACCGGACTCAATCCGTGCCGGTTAAGAAAATAAAGCCAGTTGCACAGAGAATCAGAACGTATGAAATTGCGCCGGACACTGCCCCTGTTGTTTTCAATCGCGCTCACCCCATCGGTGTTCGCTGCCGACCTGCTGGACATCTATCAGATAGCCCGGACTAACGATTCGGTTATCCAGGCGACTGTAGCGCAGTATGACGCTGCCATTGAGGCACTGCCTCTGGCCCGCTCCGCGCTGCGTCCAAACCTTTCTCTCAACGCCGACAAAACCTGGTCCAGTATCGCCAACGACGGCAGCGGCATTCTGGAGGGTGACAGCTACGGAGCAACCATTTCCCAGAACCTCTATGCACCCGAAGCATGGCACGGCGCCAAAAAGGCCAAGCTCAACGTCGCGCAGGCTGAGGCAACCCTGAAAGAAGCGGAGCAGAACCTGATGTTCAGGGTTGCACAGGCTTACTTCAACATACTCACTGCAGAGGAAACCCTGAAAGCCGCAACTTCATCGCGTGAAGCTATTTCGCGTCAGACCGAGCAGGCAGAAAAACGTTTTGAAGTCGGACTGAGCGCCGTGACCGATGTGAAAGAAGCACAGGCTCAACTCGACCTTGCTGTTGCACGGGAGATTGTCGCTGAAAATCAACTGGCCGTTGCACGAGAAGCATTGCGTGTCATCACCGGTCAGGATGTACCAACGCTGGCACCACTTAGCAGCGATGCCAAGCTGACCAACCCGAGCCCGGCCTCAGTCAGTGACTGGATCGCGATGGCCGAAAAAAACAGCCCCCGACTCAATATTGCAGATCTGGATCAGGCGCTGGCCGAAAAAGACGTTGTGATTGAACGTTCCGGCCGCAAACCCACTCTCGCACTGAACGGCGGATACAGCAATTCCAACTCGGAAGTTGCAACCAACCCGGGACGGGAAACATCGCAAATCGCTTTGCAGCTGAACTACCCGCTCTACACCGGCGGTCGCACCAGCTCACTCATCCGCCAGGCTAATGCACGTGCAACTCAGGCACGCTTCAACAGAGAAACTGTGCGCAGAGCGGTTGAACAGGAAACGCGTGATGCGTTTCTGAGTGTTATCGCTGATGTCAGCCAGGCTAACGCACTGCAGCAGGCACTGGAATCGACCGAAGTCGCACGGGAGGCCACACAGGCTGGCTATGACGCCGGCACCAGAACCGCCGTTGAGCTGCTGGTATCACTTCGCGATACATTCAGCGCCCGTGCCGAATATGCGGCAGCGCGACATCAGTATGTGGTCAGGAGCCTCCAGCTGCGACTGGCGACCGGCCTTCTGGCAGAAAAGCACCTGCAGGCAGTAAACCGCTCTCTTGCAAGATAGCGCGGTGCTTCAAACAGCTGCATCAGCCAGGATACGTACGAAAGCATAACCATCCGGCAGGGAACAGTACGCCTGTCCTGCGCTTGTTTAGCAAACCCGACGCATCTGGCGCGTCGGTCACAGCGCAATAAATCTCTCATCGAATCAAGCGTGCTGCATTACTGGTTGCACTGATGGACCGTTGGACCACCGTGCCAGCAGGCTGAAAATTCAATACACGGAAGCCCTTGCCGCCGGTGCGCCTCCCACCCGGGGAAGCACAGAAAATACCCTGCTATCTATGCAAGCTGGTTACTGACCCTCTTCTACCAACTCGAAGCGGGTGCCACAGTAAGGGCAGCTCGCCTGCGGTGATTCGTCCAGCGGTATGTAAACCCGCGGGTGGGAATTCCATAGCCCCATCGATTCAGTCGGACAGTAGGCCGGTAATTCTGCCCTGGTTACCGTGATTGATTGTGGTGCATCCGGCTTTGATTGTTGATTCATAAAAGGTTCCTGGAAGCGCTGACGCAGACTAAAGGTAAGTCAGCCAGTCATCATATTGTTTTGCTTTGCCCTGAACTGCATCAAAGAACAGTGACTGTATTTTTTCGGTGATCGGCCCGCGGGATCCGGATCCTATGGTTCGATTATCCACTTCCCGGATTGGTGTGATTTCCGCCGCAGTGCCGCTGAAAAACGCCTCATCAGAGATATAAACCTCATCGCGTGTGATTCTTTTTTCAAGAATCTCTACACCCAGATCAGCTGCCAGTGATACGACAGTCTGTCGGGTAATACCATCGAGTGCGGAGGTCAGATCAGGCGTATAGATTTTACCATCGCGCACAATAAAGAAGTTCTCTCCGGAACCTTCGGCCACGTAGCCTTCATTGTCGAGCATCAGTGCTTCATCGTAACCGTCCTGCAGCGCTTCCTGCAGTGCCAGCATTGAGTTCATATACTGACCGTTCGCTTTAGCTTTACACATCGCTATGTTCACATGGTGCCTGGTAAACGAAGATGTTTTGATACGGATACCACGCTCCATGTTGTCCTTGCCCAGGTAAGCCCCCCACTCCCAGGCAGCCACCATGCAGTGAACTGAGAGATTGTCAGCACGTAACCCCATACCCTCACTGCCGTAGAAACACATTGGACGCAAATAGGCCGAATCGAGGTTGTTTTCGCTCACCACCTTTTTCTGAACTTCACACAATTCTTCGTAAGACCAGGGAATGTCCATCCGCAGAATTTTGGCAGAGTTAAAAAGACGCCTTGTGTGCTCGGGCAATTTAAAAATGGCCGGGCCACGGGCAGTTTCGTACGCTCTGACCCCTTCAAATACCCCCATCCCGTAATGCAGCGTATGCGTCAGCACATGTACCTTCGCTTCCCGCCACGGCACGTACTCGCCGTCCAGCCAAATGACCCCGTCCCGATCTGACATTGACATAATGAATTCCGAATCTGTTACTCGTTTGCTGTAAATTAGTTGGCGGTAGCCGGTTAATCTAACGTGCTGATATTGCCATCCGGCACCGCACTGGCTGCCTTGCGAACACAAAGCAGATTGTAAAAAACCCGACTCGACCCGACAACACACTCATTCAAACTGCCGGTACACAGGCAGGCTCTTAATCCGTCGTTTACCGGGGGCATAAGAAAAAGCCGGGTAGCCGGGCGGCACATCATAGGGCCAATGTGCAAAAACGTGACCTGACTTTTGCGTAAAGGGATTACCGATGGCAAATCACACTGCCTTTCCTGCGACAGGCTGTTGCCAGCCGTGCACAGACAGCTAGCCTGTCATTTTTATGATGACCGGCTGATGCCTTCCAGCGCGATTATTGAACCATAATCCGCTGACATACGATAGCGCTAAGATGGCACAACTGCGACGACTGGCCATTCCGGCGTGTTTTACCTGGCATCAAACCATGGTTGTTAGAGCAGGCAGCTGCGCCTTAC
>JAHDHK010000116.1 GCA_020631335.1 Chromatiales bacterium | reverse complement strand
GGGCCAACCGGGCTGGTGTACGTTATTGGAGTGCCAATGAGCTAGATGAATTGACACAGCGCGATCTGTCTATTGACATGACCGCTAAAGTGCACTCCCGGCTGAAACAATATCTTGCAGATAGTATCAATGAAAACAAAACCATATTGGATAACTGGACAATTTATCCAAAAGGTAAACCCAAAACACTGAAAATGGCGTTTACGAGCCACGATAACAGCTGTGCAGATTCTGATAACTCTTCTAGCCAGCTACTCATTCAGGTGCTTGACGAAGAACTTACCGTTGATCCCGGTTCATTGCAGGGGTTACAGGCCTTGCTGCAAACCAACGCGATGATTGGTACCTTTAATCTTAGTGGAAAGCTTATTTATGCAAACCCTGCTTTCAGGGATATTCTGGGTGCTTCCACAATCGATATTTATTCGTACATCGAAAACCGGCAATTAGTAGATGACATCTATCAAAATGGATCTTTTGATAAACCGATGGAATTTGAAACCGAAGTAAAGACGACATCAGGTTATCGATGGCACCACATGACTATACGAAAATGCCTGGATCCCACATCTGGAGCGTGCTCATTGTCTGTCAGTGCATTGGACGTCACCGAAAGACGTCAGGCACAAGAAGATTTGCGTACACAGGCATTTACCGATTCGCTAACCGGGCTGTCAAACAGAGTCGCACTTGTGGATACCCTGGATTCACATATTGCAGCTAATAAACATTTCTCATTGTTATTTATCTATATTGAAAGATTCAAGCTGGTAAACGATTCCCTCGGCTACCGTGTGAGTGATCAACTCTCACAATATATTGCATCGAACCTGTCAGAAGAGCTGTTAAACCGATCTTCAGTAATAGCCAGAGTCAATGACGATGAATATTGTATAGCTGTGGAAAACTGTTGTCCTGCTTCAGCGAATACCATATCAAATTCTCTATATCAAAAACTCAACAACGTAATTCAAATTGGAAACCATCAGATACGTATACGGCCATGTATAGGCGTATGTTCATTTCCAGATGATGCAGATACAGCCAGCAATGCAATACAATATGCTTCGATGGCTGCTTTCCAGTCAAAAAAGCAACGACATTCCATTCGGCATTTTGACATGGACATGGCAAACAATAGTCGAAAACGTCTGTCTATAGAAGCTGATCTGGTCAAAGCGATTGAAAGAAATGAATTTGTACTTAATTACCAACCTCAGGTCTTAGCGGAGGACTACTCAGTTGTCGGCGCTGAGGCCTTGCTGCGTTGGCACCATCCTGAAAAAGGCATTGTCAGTCCGTTGGATTTTATACCGGTCGCGGAAGAGACCGGACTAATCGCAGACATTGGTCTATGGGTGCTAAAACAAACAGCTATTGATTCTGTGCGATGCAAAAATAGCGGGTTTTCATTAAAATTTAGTGCTAATGTATCTCCGGTTCAATTCAGCAATAGAGCATTCGGTCAAACGGTATTGGACAATCTGGAGGAAGCAGGGTGTCCATCAGAGCTATTTGGCATTGAAATTACGGAATCCAGTTTATGTAGCGACGACTTACCGGTCAGCGAAATTCTGTGTCAGTTGAGTGAAGCAGGCGTGGCGATATCAGTTGACGATTTTGGCACCGGTTATTCCAACCTCGCCAATCTGCACAAATATCCGATTGATTATCTGAAGATCGACAGAACATTTGTGTCAGACGTTAAACACGCACCCTTACTGAATACCGTTATAACTCTCGGTCAGGCAATGAATCTGACTCTGGTGGCTGAAGGCGTGGAAAATGTAACTCATATCTCCAGGCTCCGTTCTAGAAAATGCCAAATTTTACAGGGTTTCTATTTTAGCAAGCCGCTCGAATTTGATGATCTCATGCTTTATCTGGATGCTTTCAGTGATTCCAGCATAAAGGGACTTGCATGTTAAGGTGTTCAAGATACACAAGATAGATATTTCTTAAGGATATCCGCAAGGCAATAGTACTTCACCAGGCTGCCGCAAAGGATCTCATTAACATGGCCGCCATCCCGGTTTTCCCGCAATTGTAGAACAGCTCCCGGGTTATGTCAGTGGTCCGCTGGCTATCGGCTGTGCTCTCACCATGACATCAATATTTTGCGATCAGACACCGGCCAATCTATCCCGTTTCTCGAAGAATCACAGATACCGTTCTTCTCCATGCTCTGCTTAAAAAGCTCTCTGCTTTCCCCTGTGCAAGCAACTGGCCGGTAATAACCTGATCAGGGTAGCCGTTGTGTTCGGCTACAGACATACGCAACGGATACCATGCGCTTAAGGGGCGAAGTGTTTCAGTATTTGAAGAAACGCGTACTGGCCCGCCATAAGCGCTTGCGAGCTCCGGAATATTCACAGTCTCAATGCTTGCACCCGATGTTAATGCTATCGTTCCACTCACGGCTGGGATTTCGGGTATGTCCGGTACAAATACAGCTTTTGATGTCTGCTGCAGTCGGGGCAGACTATCCTGGGTAACCAATCCACGCACACGGGCAGAATCGACGGATGATACGCTGGCGAGCGATAGGCTTTCGTTTACCCATCGACCCGGGTGAAGCGAGTCTTCCAGGTTACTGACTATGCCGCTGATCGGCGCTTTTACGGTTAACCGCTGTTGCTCTTTCTGGTATCCGGTCAGAATTTCTTTTAGCTGCTGTTGCTGCTGCTCGAGCACCGGTTTCAACGTCTTGTCTCTGGCATCTGACGCTATTCGGGATAATCGCGCCTGCACTAATTCCAAACGGCGACTAGCGGACAGGATTTCATGCTCAAGGTGGGGGGCGTGCAGTGTCAGTATTGTCTGCCCTTTTACTACTTTTTCTCCCTGACTGACAGCAATAGAAGCCACCGTTGCCGGGCGAGGGGCGTAGAGTGGACTCACCTCAGCCGCTTCGAGTACCGCTGGAATTCGTATTGTTGTCTGCCATGGCAGGACGAAAAGGCTGATCAGGAAAACCGACACGATAACCGTTCGGCAGGTTGCAGCGGTTCTCAGTGGGGTGGAGCGCAGGCCCCACCATTGTTTGAATTCTTTCATAACCGGTACCAGTATAAAAAATGCTAATTCGATGACTGCCAGAACTGTCCCGAGCGGTTTAAACACCATCGTGTGTATAAGCCATGCAATGCCTAGAAACAGGAAAAAGCGGTAAACCCACGTAGCCCACGCAAATAAAACCAATGAACGACGAAGCCGGCTGGACATTGCCTCAGGCGCTGGCTCACCCGGTGCAAATAACACTTCGCGCAAGCGCCACTTTCCCAATGCAAATGATCGTTGTTGCAGGTTTTGTATCGGGATCAGATCCGATAGAAAATGGTAACCATCGAACCTCATTAATGGATTCAGATTGACTGCGATACTGATGAGCCAGCTACTTGTTGCCAGAAAGAATGCGGCATCCCGAAGATTACTTTCTGGTAGAAAAACCCATAGCATGGTGGTGATTGCTGCGACAGTTAATTCTACGCCAACTCCGGCGCCGGTGATTACCAGGCGTTGTCTGCGCGAGGTAAGCTTCCAGCTATCGGTAGTGTCTGTGTACAACACGGGAAACATAACCAGAAACGCCACACCCATAACCGTTACGCGACAACCGTAACGCGTTGCTGCGTACGCGTGACCAAGCTCATGCGCACACTTAATGCAAAAAAGGGCAACGGCAAAAGACAACAATCCATCGGCGGATAGGCTATGGACAAATGTATTGGTGAATTCATCCCACTGTCTGGAGGTCAGGTACAACCCGAGCAGCGCTACCACACCCATCAGTGCCCACCAGGTTCTGCTAAAAAATAGCTCAGTAAATTTAAGCGTGTTTTTTAAAAAAGAGTGCGGACGGAAAAGGGGTACACGAAAGAATAGATACTGATGAATAGCGCGCTGGAAGAATGAACGTTTTGATTGCTGCAACTGTCTGAAATATTGAGATGAGTCCCCTGCGGCTGGTTCTACGGTCAGTGAATTTGTGTACAGAAACCGGATAAGGCTTTGTGCGTCCGCAAGTGTGACGCCGGCATAAGAACAGCGATCGAGAAGCGCGCCCAGACTGTCGCTGTTCCAGTGTGTCAGCATTGCCAGGTTCTTGCTGTCAATTTGAAAGTAACGATGGCGCAGAGGGTCAAAAAGCACATGCGTTTTCACCCCTGTGGCCTCCACAATTCCATCGCTGTGCTGCAGCTCAGCCCGTAGTGCCGGCAATGGCTGTACGAGTGGATCTGTCTCGGTCATGAGAAAAGTAGTTGAATCGAGTAGGTAAGCCGCTTTAACAACAGTACGCACACGCAGGGCAGCATCAGAACCATCGTTCGATTACCACCCGGTGAGCTGTCTTAAGTAAGTGATAGGCCGCCGCAACAGCACATAAGCAAGTGCGGCTTTATCGCCGAAAAGTTGCGCAGTACCCCGCGTACCGATACGGGGCAGTTTGGAAGGCGTGCCCTCAGGGACGGCGACAATGGCATAGCTTAGTACATTTCGCTTATCTACCCGGCTTTGATAACCGGACGATATCAATCGCGCCTCCAATGGATTAAGCGGATCACTGTCAAGGAATATCTTAACCCTCGCCTGGTCATTCAGCACAATGCTCTCTCTGACTGGCAGGTCCACGGAGTAACGTATTTCCTGCGGATCGGCGATAGACATTATTGCCTCACCAGCGGCTACCGGCCTGCCAGTCCAGTCACGCTTGTCGGAATAGATGACCAGCCCGGAGCGCGGTGCGGCGACCTGCGTCTGTTCAAGCATATTAAGCGCGAAATTGCTTTCTGCCTGCGCTACTTCAAACTCGGCTCTGGCAATTTCAAGTTCGCGTTTAGCAGAGGCATCAGCAATCGCACTTTGTCTTGCAGTCTGCCAGCGGGTTAGCGCAACCAACTCACGCTGGCGGGCAACAATGCTCTCGTTGCGCAGTGTTATATCCTCAAACTGAAGCAGCGGGGTATTCTTCTGTACCTCGGAACCCTGATCGACAAGAATTTCTTTCACAACACCATCAAAAGGGGCCGCAATAATAAATGGTTGTGCTGCCGTCACCTCAACAGGAGCCAGTGCGGTTATCGGTACCGGAACAACGCCAATGGCAACAGCAAGAATTGCCAGAGCCGGCAACACAATATTCTTATTGATACTTTGTTTGATTTGTAAGCGATCAGAGGGCAGGGCGCGCCATGCATGGGTGTATAACTCAGTAAGTCGAGTTGCCATCGCACAATCAAAATCCCCCCACGGCTGCTCCCTGACGGTAAGCCATCCACCTATGGGTGTGCCATCATAAAACAGCGGTGTCCACAAAAACTGCGTAAACGGGTAGGTATCCACCTCAGGGTCTTCAGGATCACAGTAAGCCGGCAGTGTAAAACGTTCCTGTTCTGACTGTGTTGCGGTAGAGAGTTGCTCACATATCTTCTCGATCCATCGAATAAACGGGGCGTTTCGGTCTATACCGGCAACACTTGATGTGGCGACAATACGCGGTTTTTTCCCACCCGCTTTGTACTGACACAGAAACGCCTGCCTGAACGGCAGAAACTTTCTGGATGCGTTGCATAAATGCAAGTGCAGTTCTTTTGCATGCCTGATCCTGCGAACATCACTTTCGAAATTCAGCAGCTGTGTGGTGAATACATCACGGCTACCGTTGCTCGCAGGGGGAGCTTTTCCGGCAGGTGGGGCTTCAGGTGTTACTACGGTCACGGATAATCACCACAATCGGGCTCGGAACTGATGACAGATTCATCGTTAACAGGTGTGTATCGGGTTAGTATTTCAATAAAACTCAGTTCAGTGGCAGGCTGAACAATGCAGTACCACTCATTCCCGGTAATAGTGTGTCATTTGACGTGGCTGTTGACGCCATCACCAATACAGTTTTACTGATCGGGTCTACCTCCGCGCCGATGCGCAGGACTTTTGCCTGATATCGCTTACCGGTTTCATCGACAGTAAAGCTGAAATCCATATCAGGCTTCAACCAGAGTAACCAGTCAGATGGCACAATCATTTTCAGCTCCGGTGAATCTGTACTGACCACCTTCAGCAAGGGCTGATTGGGCTGAGGCGTTTCATGTGAGTTAATATGAAGCTCTGACACCCTTCCGTTATATGGGGCAATAATCTGACACTGCTGCAGGATGGCGTTGGCAGCCTCCGTCTGTGCAACGGCGATGTCACGTTCCGCCTTCGATATGTCTACATCGTATTGGCCGATGGCATCATATTTTTTCAGTTCAAGATTATTTTTGTAGGTGGCTTTGGCCGCCTGAAGTTCTGCCATTGCCGCGCGGGAGGTCGCCTGCTGTGCGGTGCATTCAAAGGTCATTAGCGTGTCCCCCCGGGCAAATGATTCGCCCGTTTTAAAGGGCGTAGACGATACTCTGGATTGTAAGTCCACGCTGAACGTCGTCTCCTGACCGGCAATCACAACACCGCGTACCGGTGGAAGTTCTGCCGCGAGAACGGGTTGGGCAACTAACACCAGCAAAGCAGCAATTTTTGTGAACTTCATGTTAACTCTCTGTCTGTCAAACATACGCTTGTCTGTACGTTCAGGTGGAAATCACTTCGGCTACCCGCTACTGCCGCACAGGTTCATACGGCCACTGGTTAGAGCAATAACTATGCAGTGTCGCTTTGGTAAAAACCGGCCGGTTTTATGGTGATTCTCTCAGTGTCAATTCACCGGTGATTGAGTTGACATCCACGTCCACTCGGATCACTTCGCCACTTTCTCGAATCAGTGTGAACATCACTGGAAATATGTCGACACCCGCAGCGCACTCGAGCACCACTGACCCTCCGGCATTAGAGACACATTCCGACGGATACTGACCGTCCGGGTGGGAGGCGAATACCTCGACCACCTGATCGGAATGTTCGGCAATAGAACTGTAAGCGCTAACGGTGATGGTGCCGTCACGTCTGATTGAGTCTATGAATACCTTGCCGGTATGATCTTCATGTTGGATACTCTTGCCCGAGTTGACTTCTATCATCAACGAGTGTCCTGTGGAGAGATCCGGCACATGATTAGTGACTTCATCGAACACTGACAAGTCACCCGCGGGCAGTCGTGGTGGTGTCAGCGAATTAACGGTACTCGACAGATGCATACCGTTGCCGGTGCCGTGCAGGTTATCTATCCGGCTGAGAGCGGCAGAGAGAATACCGGTTCGACTGTTCAACAGCCCTGCGTTGGCGACACCCCTTAGTTCCGAAACACCATTCACTACCGGAATGATGATCCCCTCGGATGCATTCAGCCCGACGGCGGACTGATTGTCGCTCAACGGCTGAGGCTGCTCGTAGTGTTGATATAAAGTGGTTGTCGCAGTGACCGGAAAGTAACTGCGCGACTGCGCGATAACCGGGTCACGCTGGTTATAGGTAACGGTGACAGTAGCTGCATTTGAGCGATTGGCTTCATTGTCGACAACGCTGTAACTAATCGGTGTCGGGTTGTCTTCGAACGCAGGTAGCGGTGTAAACGTGAGAACACCGAATTGTGGATTAATCGTCCAGCTACCTTCTCCTTTTACAAACAAAGGATCACCCGGTGACGATGTACCGGTAATCTGTACACTTGACGTATCAATCGTTCCGTCGTGATCAATATCGTTGGCAAGAATCTCAATAACGGCAACGTCGCCGGCTTCAAACGGGGCAGGGGTGTCGTCGTTAACCTCCGGAGGCAGTTCAAACAGGGTAATAATAAGCGTAGCACTACCAGCCAGACCCTGCTGATCAACCACCTCATACGGAATTGAAACCGTACCGGTGAATCCGCGTTCGGGAACAAAACTGTAGGTGTCGCTTGATGAGTCATAGGTGAGTAAACCAGCAACCTCTCCCGAATCAGCAGACACTGGCAACGGCGCACTACCCACAGGCTGCAGATTAATCATCGACACCCGAATGTCGTCGCCATTCGGGTCTGAATCGTTAATCAGCAACTGACCTTGAACCGGCACCAGGGCAGAGCCTGTTTCCAGGTCATCCCGTCCGAATGGTGGATCATTCGAAAAAGGATCAGGGTCGCTGAGCAGCGATATCGTAACGGCTGCGGTACTCGAACCGGGCTGCTCACCGGCAACGGTATAGTTGAAGTTAACGTCACCGGTAAAAGAAGGATCCAGCGGGGTAAACTCAAACAACCCTGTTGACGGGTTGGTGATCCTCAATTCACCCACTATTCGCTGTGGATCTTCGGCACTCGGTATATCAATCGGCTGACCGCTCACAACGGAAGCGCCGTTGATGGCCGTAACAGAAAATGAATCCCCGTCCATGTCACTGTCGTTGGAGAACAGGCTGGCGCTTAGCGCCACGGTATTGAACATCACAAAGGTATCCGCAACGGCGATGGGTGGTGTGTTTGCAAGCGGAGCTGTCGGGTTTTGCGGATCGGGTTGATACGGGTCAACTACGTGAATCGTCAGAGTGGCGTCACCGGGATTGCCTCGTTCATCTGCGATCGTGTAAGGCAATATCACCGCGCCGCTGAACTGCGTATCAAGTGAATGGTAGGTATAGGAACCGGTTGAAGGTTCCACAGATATTTCCCCTATCAAACGCGATGGTTCCAGGGGATGGAAAACATTTACCGTGGTTGCCTCCGATAAAGGCAGATTATCAAAAGTCGTGATGCGTAGAGCATCGGCGGGGTTTGGATCGACATCGTTAGTCAATAGATTTCCCGATGCGGAGCGACCGGTTTCTGTTATCAGGAAATCGTTCACGGCTTGCGGCGGATGATCAAACACGACGACAGTGAGAACAGCGGTATCACAACCTCCCTGATCGTCACACAACTCGTAAGGCAACTGCAGAGTGCCCACATAATCATCAGCTGGTGTAAAGCTCAAATTGCCGCCTGAAGGATCGTATACCAGTGTACCTTCCGATAATACAATCGAAGTTTCCAACTCATTCACCGGGTAGCCGCTCAGCTCGGTAATAGTGGTGCCGGCAGGCAAACTATCGTTAGCAGTCAGATTAATACTGGCAGCTTCATTCTTGCCCGTGACCAGCAGATCATTGTTGGCCAGTGGGCGTTGTGTGGCATAGTCCGGCGACACAATGGTGCGCACGATTGCCGAATCAGTGGCTCCATATGGATCAGACACTTCGTAAGCAAACGTGTCTTCACCAACAAAACCGGCTGCCGGCTGATAGGCAAACTGACCAAACGCGTCCAGTGTAACGGTACCACCCTGCGTTGTTGTGATAGTGCCCCGGCTTACAGGGCTGATGGTAACCGCATCTCCGTCCGGATCGGTGTAGTTATTCGACAGATTGTTTTCATATACGGTATCCAGCGTGGTAACGAAGGTAACATCTGTTGCCAGAGGCGGGCTGTTCACACGGCCGCTGACGGGGTCGACCCCGGTCGTGTCAACGACTTTAATTGACAATGTGCTTTTAGAAATATTGCCAACAGAGTCACTTATGTCGACGGTAAATGTTTCAACACCTGCAAATCCCCCGGCAGGAGTGTAGGTATATCTGCCATCACCCATTACCAGTAAGCTTCCACCGTTTAATGTCACGACTTCAGACCCGGCAGGGTTGCCGTTCACAGCTATAACCGCCAGTGTGTTCTGTTCGGGGTCGCTGTCATTTGACAACACATTTCCTATCGCACTCTGGTCGATATTTGTAATATTGTTGTCGCTGACCACAATCGGTGAGCCATTAATAAAACTGATGACGCTGTTGGCAACCGGATCTATGCGACTGTCGATTCCAGTGGATTGCGGCTCTGCAGCCAGGGTAAATGTGAATTGCTCCCCCGGCTCAATCGTGTTGTCCTGCAGCACAGGCACTGTGATCAACAGGTCCTGCATTGAAGCTCCGTCCGCGGGAGATGTGAAAGTGAGTTGAGCACCATCGAAACTAAGCTCAGGCCGCCCGCTGATTGCTGTTTCAAAAGCATTCAGCATATTCGCAAAATCTGCAGCGTTCGTCTGCAGGTGATTAATCAGCACCGTCACCGATACTGATTCACCCGCCTGATATTGCCCTGACAAACTCACAATCAGCTCGTAGTTTTGCCCTTCGACGGTCATGTCAGGTCCGCTGATTGCCCAGATCGCCGGCCCTTCCTCCGGCTCTCCGTCTCCCCTGGTATCATTAATTGTGGTAATGACTGCGTCAGCAGAGACATTTACCGCTACGTTCGCCCCGGTGCTCGTGACGGCGTTACTCAACGAGATTGAATAGTCCTCCGGTCCTTCCAGCCAGGCGTCATCGATCACTGGCAACCCGATCATCAGGTCGGTCATCGAAGATCCATCTGACGGTGAGGTATAGGTAAGCGTGCCAGTGGCAGTGTTAAAGGAGAGATCGGGACTCTGATTTATTGCCTGGCTGATTTGCAGATTGAGCTGTTCGTAATCGGCCGGGCTGGTACCGATATCACTCAACTTAATATCGACAGAAGCGGTTTCCAAAGCGCCGAATCTACCGCTTAACGCTATCGTGTAAAGTGCTATCGACCCTTCATCTGTGTTGTCCGGTCCGCTAATAGACCACTGTGCCGGTCCATCAGTTGGACCGTTAGCGCCTTGAGTGTCGTTGATGGTAGTGTTAACACTGGCTGAATTCACATTTATAGCGACATGAGCACCGGTGCTGCTGGTGGCGTTGCCCAGGGATACAGTAAAGTCTTCAGCACCCTCAATATAGTTGTCGTCGTTCAGCGGCAGATCAATCAACAGGTCTGCCATGGAAGCTCCATCGAACGGGGCGGTATAGGTAAGCGTACCGGTCAGTTCATTAAACGCAAGGTCTGTATGAGTGGCAACAGCAGAGGCGACCTGGGTTAGCCACAGCGCATGATCGCTGGTACGGGTACTGTTGTCAGTCAGTGCGAGATCCACTGTGACTACCTCACCGACGCCAAAGCGGCCGCTAAGTGATACTGAATATTGTGCTGTGGTACCCTCATTGCTGTCCGCAGGGCCGCTGACAGACCATTGTGCCGGTCCTTCGGTCGATCCGGTGGATCCCTGAGTGTCATTTATCACGGTGGTGACCGATGCCATCGCCGCATTAACATCCACAGCTGCTGCTGTCGCAGTGCCGGGAGTATCCAGTACAATGGTGAAGTCCTCCGGACCTTCAATAAAGTGATCATCGCTCAGCGGTAAGTCGATAATCAGATCACTCATTGAAGCACCGTCGCTCGGCGCTGTGTAAATCAGGGTGCCCATGAGCGCATCGAAAATCAGATCGGGGTTACCCGCCACTGCACTCTGCACACTGCTGTAGAATGTCGCATGATCAGCCGCATTGGTACTGTTATCAAATAGCCGCAGATCAACGCTCACCACCTCGTTCAACCCGAATCTACCGCTCAACGCTATCGTGTATTGCGGTACTGTCCCTTCATCACTATTGAGAGGACCGGTGATAGACCAAAGTCCCGGCCCGTCCACAGGCCCGCCATTGCCCATGGTATCGTTGATCGTGGTAGTCACCGAGGTCGCGGCGGTATCGATATTTACCAGCGCGCCGGTACTGGTAGTGGCATTGGTGAGCACGACGGCATAGTCTTCCGGTCCCTCGATGAAATTGTCGTCGCTGAGTGGCAATTCAATGATCAGATCCTGCATTGCTGCACCGTCGGACGGTGCGGTATAAGTCAGTGTGCCGGTAAGTGCATCAAATATCAGATCCGGTGTTAGAGACACTGCGTTCTCGATCTGGTTGATAAATTGACTGTAGTCGGAATGGTGAGTACCGATGTCAGTCAGTGTAATAACAACACTGACAGATTCATCGATACCTAACGTGCCACTGAGTGCAATGGTGTATTGCACCGTTGTACCTTCATCTGCACTCGATGCACCGCTTATCGACCATTGTGCCGGGCCGTCTGAAGGGCCGCCAGCTCCACGGGTATCGTTAATCGTTGTGGTGACCACTGCTGCGTTATTATCAACTTCGATATTTGCACCGCTGCTTGTGGTCGCACTATGCAGTGACAGCTCAAAATCCTGAGGACCCTCGATAAAATTATCGTCGGATATCGGCAGCTCAATCATCAGGTCACTCATCGACGCACCGTCTGCAGGCGAGGTATAAGTAATTGTGCTGCTCGTCTGGTCAAAAGTCAGATCAGGGTTGCCCGCCACCGCACTTTGAATTTGCGCTGTGACATTGCTGTAGTCCAGGCTGTTGGTATCTATATCATTCAATATCAGCTTAACCGCCGCAACTTCCCCATTACCGAATTGACCGCTGAGCGCAACTACGTATTGTGCAAATGAGCCCTCGTCACTATCTGCCGGCCCGGTAACTGACCACTGTGCCGGACCGTCCAGTGGGCCACTATCGCCCTGTGTATCGTTGATCGTTGTTGTGACTTCATTGGCGCCGGTCGCGATGCCAATATGTGCACCGGTACTGGTGCCGGCATTGGATAATACAAGCTGGAAGTCTTCAGGCCCTTCAATGAAGCTGTCATCGGTCAGCGGCAGCGCGATAATCAAATCAGACATCGAACTACCATCTGCCGGTGCTGTATAAGTCAGCGTGCCGGTGATTGAATCAAAGGCCAGATCCGTGTTGCCGGAGACGGCGCTTTGTACCTGCGTTATAAACGACGCATAGTCAGCGGAATTCGTGCTGCCATCACTGAGTGAAAGCACCACACTGACTTTCTCACCGGCACCAAAGGCACCGGTCATTGACACAGTATATTGTGCTAACGCACCTTCGTCACCGCTCACCGGGCCACTAATTGACCATAGTGCCGGCCCGTCAAGTGCTCCGCCCACCCCCTGAGTGTCTTCAATTGTGGTGGTGACCGAGTCAGCACTTGCGTTGATTTCTACATGAGACCCGGTGCTGGTGCCGGCGTTTGCAAGCGACAGGGTAAAAGACTCGGTCCCTTCGATCAGGTTGTCGTCAGTTAACATCAGATCAATATCGAGATCACTCATTACAGCGCCGTCTGAAGCTGCGGTGAATGTCAGCGTACCCGTCAGCGGGTCATAGGTCAGATCGGGGGCGGCATCAACGGCGCGCTGAACCTGCGCAACAAATACATCGTAGTCAGCGCTGTTGGTGCTGTTATCCATCAGCGTCAGATCGACGCTTACCACCTCACCGATACCGAAACTTCCACTTAACGTGATTGAATATTGCGCAATCGAGCCTTCGTCTCCTGACACAGGTCCATTCAATGACCATCGGGCAGGCCCGTCTAAAGGTCCGCCGATTCCCTGCGTATCGTTGATTGTCGTAGTAACCGTGGCCGCACCGCTATCCACCTGCACATTTGCACCGGTGCTGGTCGCAGCATTCATCAGTGAAAGAGAAAAACTCTCAGCCCCCTCAATGAGAATATCGTCGGTAAACGACAGGTTGATAATCAGATCGCTCATCGATGCACCATCGGTTGGAGCGGTGTATGTAAGCGTCCCTGTCACTGGATTGAAGCTTAGCTGTGCATCACTGTTTACTGCATTCTGAACCTGAGTGAGGAAGTCACTATAGTCGGCAGGGTTTGTCCCAATATCAGTGAGCAAAAGATTCACCGCTGCCGTTTCACCTGAACCAAAACTCCCGCTTAATGCAATCGTGTATTGAGCGGTATCGCCTTCGTCGGTAGTTGCCGGGCCTGATATGGACCATTGCGCCGGACCGTCCGGCACTCCTCCTGTGCCCTGAGTGTCGTTAATGGTCGTGGTTACTGCTCCGGCTGTCGCGGCGACCTCCACATGGGCACCTGTAGTGGAAGCTGCGTTACTCAATGACAATGTAAAATCTTCCGGCCCTTCAATAAAGCCATCATCAGTCAACGGTAATTGAATTTGCACATCAGCCATAGAAGCACCGTCCGTCGGAGACGTGTAAGTAAAGGTGCTGTTCAAGGCGTTAAAAGAGAGATCCGGGTTTATGGCAGCCGCAGCTTGAATCTGCGTGATCAGGTTGTCATAGTCAGTGCTGCCGGTATCGATATCGGTGAGCGAAAGCTCAACTGTCGCTGCCTCGCCAATACCAAAGCTGCCACTTAATGCAATGGTATACAGGGCTATAGATCCCTCATCACTCGCGAGCGGGCCGACAATTGACCATTGAGCAGGCCCGTCATCGGGACCTCCCACACCCTGCGTGTCGTTGATAGTCGTGGTAACAGAGTTGGCTGCAGCCGCAACTTCTACATTGGCTCCGCTGCTGCTCGCCGCATTATTTAAAGTCAGCGTAAATGCCTCTGGCCCTTCGATATAGTTGTCATCTTCCAGTGGCAGGCTGATAACCAGATCAGTCATGGATGCCCCGTCAGAGGGTGACGTATAGGTCAGTGTGCTGTTTAGCACATCAAAGGAAACATGAGGATTTGCCGCGGCCGCAAGCTGAACCTGTGTAATCAGATCGTCGTAGTCGGCATCGTTGGTATCAATGTTACCCAGCGCCAGATCAACTGATACCACCTCGGCATCGCCGAAGCTGCCACTCAGCGAGATTATATACTGAGGGGTAGAGCCTTCATCGCTGTCAGCAGGACCGGTCACCGACCATTGTGCAGGTCCCTCGCTTACGCCACCAATCCCCCGGGTATCGTTAATCACCGTGGTGACTAACGCCGCACTGTTGTTCACTTCTACGAACGCACCGGTGCTGGTGGACGCATTGCTTAACGCAAGATTAAAAGCTTCGGGTCCTTCAATGAAGTCATCATCGACCAATGGCAAGTCGATGATCAAATCTGTCATCGATGCGCCATCGGCGGGGGAGGTGTAGGTAAGCGTGCCTGTCAGTGAATCAAAGGTCAGATCAGCATTGGCGTCCACCGCTGTTTGAATCTGTGATAACACTGTGGCGTAATCGTTACTGTTGGTGGTAACGTCAGTGAACGCAAGGTCTACGGTAACTATTTCGCCAGCACCGAAGTCGCCGTTAAGCACCACAGCAAACTGGGCTATCGCGCCTTCATTCGCAGTGACCGGTCCGTTAACAGACCACTGCGCCGGGCCATCAGTATTACCGCCAACGCCCTGAGTATCGTTAATTGTGGTAGTCACCGAAGCGGCAGCGCCGTCAATGCCTACGTTCGCACCACTTGCCGTGGCAGCATTAGCCAGTGACACAGTCAGGTTTTCCGGCCCTTCAATGAACGTATCGTCTGTCACCGGCAGGTCGATGACCAGATCAGCCATAGAAGCGCCGTCGGCCGGCGAGGTATAGGTAAGAATGCCGGTTAACGGATCAAAAGTCAGATCTGTAATGCCCGTCACCGCGCTTTGTACCTGAGCGGAAAAGTTACTGTAGTCGGCGCTATTGGTTTCTGTATCGATCAGTGTGATTTGTACGCTGACTACCTCGCCGGCACCGAAACTTCCACCTAACGCCACGGTGTATCGCGCAACTGCACCCTCGTCGCTCTGCAACGATCCGCTCACCGACCAGAGGGCCGGTCCGTCTGCTGCTCCACCGGCGCCCCGGGTATCGTTAACGGTGGTGTTAACGCTGTTGGCTGATGCATCAACAGTGACATTGGCCCCGGTACTGCTGGCCGCGTTGCTCAGGGCAATAGTAAAGTCTTCAGGTCCTTCAATAAAGTCATCATCCAGCAGTGGCAGATCAATGACCAGGTTGGTCATCGAGGCACCGTCGGACGGTGCTGTGTAGATCAGGATGCCATTGACTGAATTGAAGGCAAGATCAGCGTTAGCCGCGACAGCAGTCTGTACCTGCATGACAAAACTGTTGTAGTCGCTGGTGCTGGTATCAATATCACTTAACAGTAATTCAACGCTCACTTGTTCGCCGGCGCCAAATATTCCACTGAGTGCAATCGTGTAGTGCGCCACAGCGCCTTCGTCTTCAGCCGCCGGACCGGACACTGACCATTGTGCCGGACCATCTGCTGCGCCGGCCGGCCCCTGTGTGTCGTTGATAATGGTCGTCACCGACGCATTAGCCATATTGATTTCAACATTGGCGTCAGTACTGGAAGCACTGTTAGTTAGCGTTAAAGTGAATGCTTCCTTGCCTTCAATAAGGTTATCATCAGTCAGCGGCAACGTGATCACAAGCGGGTTCATTGAGCCACCATCTGTGGCCGAGGTGTACGTCAGGGTACCGCTGATTGTGTCGAATGCCAGGTCCGGGTTGGTGGCAACCGAGTTTTGAATTTGCGCCAGCAGATTGCTGTAGTCCGCAGCGTTTGTATCAACATCATTCAGTGCAAAATCCACTGTAACAACTTCACCCGCACCGAAACTACCGCTGAGTGCTACGGTATATTGCGGTGCTGAACCCTCATCGTCACTGGTCGGACCGGTAATTGACCACTGTGCCGGTCCATCAGCGACGCCGGCCACGCCTTGAGTGTCATTGATCAGCGTAGTCACTGAGTCTGCTGTTATATCGACAGCCACGCTGGCAGCCGTACTGGACGCCGCATTGGCAAGTGAGACAACAAATTCTTCCGGCCCTTCGATGAATGGATCATCGGTAAGCGGCAACGACACCATCAGATCAGCCATAGAGGCACCGTCGGTCGGTGCGGTGTAAGTCAGCGTACCGGATGATGCATTAAATGCCAGCCCGGGAATAGCCGCCACAGCACTTTGTACCTGCGTAATAAAGTTGCCATAATCAGCGCTGTTGGTGTCTATATCAC
>JAHDHK010000115.1 GCA_020631335.1 Chromatiales bacterium | reverse complement strand
GTTCTTCGATCATTTTCATGACATTAGAACCACGCCACGATTGATAGATCCTGACCATGCCCGCACCACCTTTCATGCATGGTTACACTGTTTTATAACGCTCTTAAGAACCCTGAATGCTCTAAAGTGCAGTCAGCGCACACTGGCCGACACTTGTCGCTCCATCACTGTAAATCATGACTTCAAGTGTTCGGGTGCCTGCTGGAGCAGACAGTCTGACGGCAGTACTGGTGGTAGCAGAATAGATTGGTTGTTCGCTGGTAGCGAGGGGGTTGTTTCTCTCATCAAGAAAAGCAACGATGGCTGCTGCGTAATTGTCATCTGCTTTGCTTATTTGATCACACTGGTAGTTTACTGTGACCGGATCATTGGCAGCGCTGGCGCTAACCGCAGCACTGACATCCAGCCTCTGGTTTATGCAGGCACCGCTTGCTACAGTGACGTTGCCGCTGTCGGCCGTTGCGGTTACCTGTGAGCATTGATTCCAGCCGTTTAGCCCCTCATCGAATGAACCGTTTTGTAGTGCTATGCTCGGTGCGGGGATCGTTATTTCAGTGAGTGTGCAATTATCAACACTCATAACGCCGTCGCTATAGAACAGCACCTCGGTTTTGGTGGTGAATTCCGGTGCTGTCATCGTTATCTGTACAGGTGCATAGGTGTTTGAAGTGACGGCAATCTCCTGAGAGTCCAGCGGCTCAAGGTTCTGATCAAGAAACGCCATCGTAACGCTGGACCAGCCGTCAGCGGAGCGCTTTGCATCACACGACAATTGATAGCTTTGCGAGGTTACAGCGTCCGCATTCTGGTATCGACATGCGCCGTTGCTCACCTGCAATGCCAGGTTACCTTCGCTGGCATCGTTGTCTGTCTCGCTGCTGCCGTTATCACTGCAACTTTGCCAGCTGGCAGCGCCCAGTTCGAATGTGCCATCAGCGATCAATGCCGGCGCCATAGCAGCACCGAATTCCGGCGCGCCCGTACCTGTAATTACAGCAGAGTCACAGCCGGCCAGAGTGACTGCCAGTGCTGTCAGCATGGCGGCGGACAGTGAGGGTTTTTGTCTTAAGCGCATGTGTCACCGTGTGCCTGCGTTGGGTAACTGCGGGCATTGAGTTCAAAGTTCCAGTACGAGCTATCGGATACGCTCTGCTTAACCTTTAATTGGCGCAGTGACACACCGCAGGCAGTCTCGGTTTTGCGTTGTCTGTCACGCTGATTGCAAGCCTTCGGTGAGTTTCAGCGTCTGTTGCCCGGGAGTGTGGTTTTTGCCGGCAGGGTTATGATGTTTCTGCCGGCAGTCGTGGCTCGGCGGTATCGGGTCAGGCAAAAATTCCATGCATAAACCATTGTTCCTGTCGACAGCGGTCTTTGTATACCCAGTAGCGTGCCCCCTGTTTATCTATGGCAACAAAATAGTCTCTGCGCACATCGTCGCTCTCCCACCAGCCTGTCTCTATTCTTTCTGCAGTACTCTCTATGGTGAATGAGTGGTTGCGGGCAGGTGGAATAGGCTGTGGCTCGGGCAGCAGCCATAGCGGTCGCTGAGGCCATTGTGGCAGCTGCTTGCTATGTTCATCGATAAAAGATTTTCTCCATGCTTTTTCCGGGCGATGATCATCGACGGCTGAGAGTGTGTAAAGCGCTTCGTCACCCAGTCGGGAGCTGAGTTTATCTATGATTTCTCCGAGCGTTTTCTGTTGCTGTCGACTTTTTATAAAAAAATCTGCAGCGTCACGATCAATATTGCTGAAGTTGTCTGCGAATAATGAGAGGCCGCATACAGGGGCGATGAGTTCGGTTTGCGACAATCGCTCAGTCAATACGCGGTGCAGATGACGGGACTGACTGGTGGCATGTAAAAAGCGAATATCGATAGTGGTGCTTTGATGTCTTTCGTGGTGCAGTGACAGCTGAAAAATATTGATGCCTTTATCCTGTGCAATAAGAAATGCAGAGAGTTCACTGGTCATGCGCTGAGTGGCAAACTGCAATGCAGAAACATCTTCTATTTCCACAGTAAAATTACATTCGCGTTCAAATATATCGCTCAGCCTCATGGGAGTGCGTGGGTCCGGGTGTCTGCCGAGTAAGCGATCTATTGTGTCAACACAGGAGCATCCGAAGCGTCTGGTCAGAGAAGCCGGTGAAATATTCAACAGGCTGCCGATTTGGTGCATGCCGGAGCGACGCAATCCTTCAATAGTGTCCTGTGGTAATTCCAGCAGACTGACAGGCAGTGAACTGATTGCAGAACTAAGGCGTTGTCTGTCGGTAATACCAATGCGCAAATTGGCTTTGGCCAGCAGGTTAGCTGCAAGTGGTGTTGGTGCAATACCGATTTGCCCCGAGTAGCCAAGCGCATCGAGTTCGGCTTCTATTAAATGTATTATCGACTCAAAGCTGTCGAACAGCATTTTGCTGCCGGCAATTTCAATCAGTACATGATTGGGGGGATGCGTGGATACTATTGATGAAAATTGCATAGCCCATTCACCGACATGGCTCAGCAACTGCGCCTCCCTGGTCGGGTCGTAGTCGATGACTGATAAGTCCGGCAGCAATGCGTAGGCACTGTTAAGTGCCATGCCCGGGTAGATGCCGGCCTGCTGTGCCTGCGGGTTGCAGCAGCGAATTTGCTGGCGGTGATTCCTGCGCTCGATAATGCCGAGAGGCTTGTCGCTATTGGTATCGTCGAGTAGCAGATGCGGCAGATAGAGACTTGCCCACAGCAGTGTTTTGCCGTTGCTCCGGGTCAATGGTCCGGCCTGCTTTCAGGGGCGCTCCGGGAGGTTTTGCTGTCAGGGCGCAGTTGTCCGGTTTTTTGGGGAAGACTGCTGATGTTGCAGTTGCTGGCGGATGATTTTTGCAGTGTCAGTTGATGCAGCTTGCCACCGCGATTTTTGATGATATCAACGCAGAGATGCCGGCTTTGCTGACCGAGAATCATGCGTAAGCCGGCTGGTGATGCGCTCTTTGCACAATGCTCCGGGCGGTAGCACACTGCCCAGCACTTGCCGTGCTCTGCTGCCAGTTGCAGGCGCCGTTGTGTGCGATCGCTGCTGTGGCGTCCGCTCCACAGAATAACAGCCGAAAATATCCCGCTGCGCAGCAATTGCTCAGTGGCCCAGAAGTCATTTTTCTCTTTTTCTTTCGGGCCTGCTGCGGTGTCTGCGTCAACAACAAGTAGTTGATCGAGTTGCAGGCCTGCCTCGATAAGCGCGGGAGCATAGGGCACATAGGGTGGAGCAATGAGTGCGACCCGGAGTTGCTTCTGTGTGAGATTACGCAGTGCAGGCATTAGCATCGAGAGTTCCCCGATCCCGCTACTTGCAGTCATGATCTCAGTCAATGCGCCAACGGGCCACCCATGAGCAGGCAATACCGCATCAAGTTGCGAGTAGCCGGTGGGAAGCGTTTCGCGGTCGCAGTGCTGGCGTTGCCGGCCTTGCCACAGGGCCGGGTGCTTAAGTAGAGCTTCCAGAGTCATATGTCAGGCCGTTTTTTTTCTTTTTCGTGTTCCTCCGCCTGGATGAGGTGGTGTAGGGGGCAGGGCAGTAGTAAATTTATTATTGTCCTGAAGACAATTTGTCGTTTTCATCTCTCTTGCATACAAAAAATTTTGTATGGCCTTGGTTATATTGGAATATCGGTGTGTTGTTTATTATTAGTATGAGAGTGTGTTGATGTATCGTTGATAAAATTAAAGGTGTTTGTCTCTATATAAGTTCACTAAGCGCCTTAAGTAAGCGCGCTTAAGCAAATGTTTCGTATATATCCGTAAAATATACCCGGTAAATATATTCGAGGCGTTCGCTGTTCAGGACGATCTGATTAACGCCGTCTCTTGCCGGTGTTATAACGCAGCACCCCGACATAGATGCCTTCAATGGCAAAATCCTGTGTTTTGAGATCTACCTCAATGGGTTCAAAGTCATCGTTTTCCGGAAACAGCGTGACAGTGTTGCGGGAACGGTGAAATCTCTTGACGGTCACTTCATCGTCAATCCGTGCAACCACAATTTGTTTGTTGCGAGCCTCCCGGGTGCTGTGCACGGCGAGTAAATCGCCGTCGAGAATGCCGATATCGCACATGCTCATGCCTTTGACTCTGAGCAGATAATCGGCGCGAGGGCTGAAAAGCTCAGGATCTATCAGATAGTGATCTTCAATATTATTGACTGCGAGAATGGGCTCTCCGGCAGCGACACGACCGACGACAGGCAGCGGAAAAGCCTCGCTTTCGGTGGTGAGAATACGGCAGTCTTCGACATGCTCTGCCGCCTCCGGCAGAATGACAATGCCGCGTGAGGTGCCGGACAGCACCTCAATCATGCCTTTCTGCTCCAGAGCCCGCAGGTGCGATTCAGCCGCATTCGGCGAACTGAACTCGAACTCAGCAGAAATCTCTGCCCGCGTCGGCGGCATGCCGTAATCGCGAATACCCTGGCAGATAAATTCGAGAATCTGCTCCTGGCGTTTGGTCAGAAACCGCTTTTCAGGTTCATTCTTTTTTACGCGCTGCTTTTTAGCCATGGGAGTTTTTATCGCTTCAGATACTGTATTTATATACAATCAGAACAGCTTTTACAATCAAAACAAGCAACAAAACCGACCTGTCTGCTTTCCGGGGCATATATGAAGGCGGATTGAAGTAAAAACGGCCGGATGATGTCTCAACTTTGGGCGCTGAGCACCGACTGATAAAGCGCTGTTTTTATATACAGAAGTTGTGTTTATCTGAAGGCGAATCGCGTGTATCCGGCAGGTATGCCGCGTAAACCAGGCCGGCATTTCTTTCTCGGTCCGCTGACAATTATGTTGCACACGCAGCAAACGGACTATCTGCAGTTCAGGCACGAGCTGGTCAGCCAGCGGGGTGAAACAAATATTTTACAACTTACGCAGTTCAACACTGTCGATCGCATGATCTGCATTTTTGTGCAGAATCAGATCTGCTCTTTGCCGGGTGGGTAATATATTCTCCTTCAGGTTCACCAGATTAATGGTGTCCCAGATACCGGAGGCGGTCTCGATGGCCTGGGCTTCGTTCAGGTCGGCGTAATGGGAGAAGTAGGCATCTTTCTGTTTGAAGACGCTGTTGCGGAAGGTGAGGAATCTGGATACATACCAGCGTTTTATAGTTTCTTCGTCCGCATCGACGTAGATCGAAAAATCGAAGTAATCTGACACAAAAACTTTCGGCTCTCCCGGGGCGGTGGCGCTGGCCTGCAGGACATTGAGTCCTTCTACAATCAGGACATCGGGCTGATCTACGGTGGTAAATTCATCGGGGACGATGTCATATCGCAAATGGGAGTAAACGGGGGCCGACACAAAACGCCGGCCACTTTTAATGTCTGACAGAAAGGTGAGTAGCGACTGGCGGTCGTAGCTCTCCGGGAAGCCTTTGCGGTTCATTATCTGCCGGCGTTCCAGTTCGGCTGTCGGCAGCAGGAATCCGTCGGTGTTGATCAGATCGACTCTGGGGTGGCCGGGCCAGCGAGCCAGCAGTGTCTGCAGAATTCGTGAGGAGGTACTTTTGCCGACAGCCACACTGCCGGCCACGCCGATGATAAACGGCACCTTGGGCGTGTCGTCTTTGAGGAATTTTGCTGTTTGTTCGTTGAGTGCCTGGGTTGATGCCACATAAAAGCTGAGCAGGCGCGATAGCGGCAGGTAGACGTGTTCTACTTCGGCAATAGAGGCTTTTTCGTTGATGCCTCTGAGTTGTTGTAACTCGTCTTCAGTCAGAGGCACTTCGGGCGAGTCTTTGAGATCTCCCCATTGTTCTACGCTGAATTTACGGTAGGTAGAGTAACCCATGTCATTCACCAGAAGCAGGCGGTTGCAGTTGGCAAAAAAAACGGGACATAGAGCCCCGTTTTTTTCGCATGCTTTCGGCAAATTTACATTATTTGGTGAAAGCCATCAGCTTTTCCAGCAATGGACCGGTTACCGGACCGAGGACGTCACCAACGCCGGGGATTTCCTGGGCCTTGTCAAGCATTGGAGTGATCTTGCCAATGTTATCGGAAACCATGCTGCCGAGTTGACCGCGACCTGCTTCCGGGACCTTATCCCACAGCCCGCTGAGGCCATCTACTTTGCCGGTGATGTCGCCAAACGCAGGAATAGCTGCTTTTGCGCTGTCGACGTCGGTTATCCCCTCGATGGTGCTGGTGGCAGAACTGAATATGCTGCCGAACTCTGCACCGACATCTGTCCCGTCGACATCAATAGAAGGCATGGCGTCTTTTGCAGCATCGACAGCGCTGCTGACGGTATCTGATGCATCCGGCGCTGAGCCGCCAGTGAAATATTTCCAGGCAAACAATGCAAGTGCCACCACAATCGCAATGGGCAGAATTTTCTTGATCATTCCGCCACCGCTCGCTGCTGCATCTCCCGCGGCATCGGCTGCGGACCCTGCGGCATTACCCACTGTGTTTGCTGCGCTTGAAGCGGCATTGCCGGCAGCATCTGCCACATTACCTGCTGCACTGGTGACTGCATTGGCTGCACCACCGCCGAGCTGGGATATCTGATCCATAAAGCCGGAGGACTGTAGCTGGTCCGAAAAGCCGGATGGCATTGCTGCCTGAATGTTGCTCTGCTGGTCGTTTAACAGCCCCATTAGTCCGCTGGCATTCTGGCTGAACCCGCTGCCTCCGAAGAGTTTGCGTTTGATGATTCCCATTACAATAGGTGCCAGCAACCCCAGAAGTCCGGAGGAGGATTTGCCGCCGATCCCTGTAAGGCCGGCAACGGCACTTGCGAGTCCGCCCATAGCACCGCCACCGAGTAGTGAGCCGAGCAGATTGCTGCCCTGATCCATGACGTTGCTGCTATTGCCACCGGTGAGCAGTCCGCCGATGTCGTCGAGCATGCTGTCGTCAGAGTCTTTAATGGCGTTGAACAGTGAACCACCGTTGTCTGCATTGGCAGAATTTGTCAGGCCGCTGAGTAGACCCGGGATAGCGGCACCGAGTGCAGCTTCTGTTTTAGAACTATCTTCACCAAGCAATGAACCGAGCTGGCCGAGCGCCGGACCGCCTAACTGACCCTTTACCAGGTCGACAAGATTAAATGACATATTTTCAATTCCCCTTTGTTTCAAAGGTATACAAAAATTCAGTGATGTCTCACTGAAACGATAATGACAATTGCGGAACAATTCGTTCGATCATCATGCTCGTGAGCCGAAGAAAGATCTGTTCGCGACCGTCGTAATAGATGGGGTGGGACTCAGGTTTATGGTACCTGTTGCCGCCTGTGACAATGTTGGGGCTGGCTGACATTTTTCACGGGGGGCATATCGAGTTGTAACACTTATATACGATATGAAATGAACCAGTTGCTCCCTTTTGGTATTGCTAACAATGTTCCCTTAGTGTGGGTATCCGTAATGCTGCGTATATATGCGGTAAGGTTTTTACGTGGTGAGAGTTCGGGCAGGCTATCAGGCTAACCGTGCAACGGGCCACCACCACTTTGATGGGCGATAGTGTATCATCCGCGGTGGTAGCAGGTGATGAACATTTTACATCGTGTTACCAAATTTACCGATCTGAAAACTCATGAAACCTAACGTTACTTCCCACGCATTTTCTGTTGCACCAATGATGGAACTGACTGACAGACACTGTCGTTATTTCCATCGGCAGCTGTCGGCGCGTGCATTGTTGTACAGCGAAATGGTTACCTGCAACGCGATTATACATGGAGACCGTGATCACCTGTTGGCCTTTAATGCCGCCGAGTCCCCGGTAGTGCTTCAGCTGGGTGGGTGTCACCCGCAGGATCTTGCCGAGTGTGCCAGCATTGGTCAGCAATACGGATACGCCGAAATCAATCTGAATGTGGGCTGCCCGAGCGATCGGGTAAAGAGCGGAAGATTTGGTGCTTGTCTGATGGCAGAACCGGAACTGGTAGCACGGTGCGTTGAAGCGATGAACAAAGCGGTAGATATTCCTGTGACGGTTAAGTGCCGTGTTGGGATTGATCGCAACGATGCTTATGAACCCTTTTACGATTTTATTTCCACTGTGCATCAGGGCGGATGCGACCTGTTTGTGGTGCATGCGCGTAAGGCCTGGCTGGATGGATTAAGCCCGAGTGAAAATCGGGAAATACCACCTTTGCGCTACGACTTTGTTCATCGTATCAAACAGGAACTACCCCATATTTCATTTGTGATAAACGGCGGAATCGATTCCCACGATCTGGCGCTCGATCTACTTTCACACAGTTTGCCTGCTCTCGATGGTGTCATGCTTGGCCGGGCAGCCTATCGCAATCCGTTTATATTGAGTGAGGTGGAACAAAAGTACTACGGGGTGGAAGAGGCTGACACTGATCGGACGACTGCCATTACCCGACTGATTCCCTACATAGACAATGAACTGAAACACGGCGTTCGTCTCGGCCATATAACCCGCCATATATTAGGTCTGTTTCAGGGGCAGCCCGGTGGACGTCTTTGGCGACGACATCTGAGTGAAAACGCATGGCGGAGCGGTGCCGGCAGCGATGTCGTACTCGAAGCACTGGAGATTGTGCACAATGCTGCCAGCCGTTCTGCGGCATAGTGTTTGGCGTGGAATGGTAGACAGGGTTGTGTGTTTGTCTTTCGCATGCGCCGGCCAGCTAAGCGCAGGGCCAAGCATTCAATGTGATAATAAACAAGTGGCATTGTGTTAAGCGCCTTAGATCGTGCATAGTGCGGGAGCCATAGTAAAAACGACTGTCCGAGACGCATGTCTGAGAACGATTATCTCACCACTAAAGAAGTAGCAACGCTTCTGCGATTAAAGGAGCGCAAGGTCTATGATCTTGCGTCTGAAAAATCGATTCCTTGTACCCGGGCAACGGGGAAATTGTTGTTCCCGCGAGGCGCAGTGCTGCGCTGGCTGGATGAGCATTCCAGCGGTACCCCGGCCTCAGTTAAAACTCCTTTGATTGCAGGTTCACATGACCCGTTGCTGGAATGGGCCATTCGAGAATCGCGATGCGGTATCGCTACATTGTTCGATGGGAGTGTCGATGGCACTCAACGAATACGCAATGCCGAAGCAACAGTGGCCGCGCTGCATGTTTTCGACAGTGATACTCACTCATGGAATATAGAGCACGTGTCGCAAAATAACGCAGGTGGTAATTGCGCGCTGGTACATTTTATTAACCGAAGTCGAGGCATTGTGTTTCGACCCGATATTGAAATTACGGATTTCAGTGGCATCCAGCATCATCCCGTTGCTATGCGTCAGCAGGGTGCCGGCAGCCAGATCATACTTGAGTCGATGCTGGTAGCGCAGGGGATAGACATCACTTCGCTAAGCGCTCCGGTGGTTGCACGCAGTGAACTGGATGCGGTACTGGCAGTGGTCGAAGGTCAGGCTGCGTGTACCCTCGGGTTGCAATCCATTGCTGCACAGCATCAGCTGGGATTTCTGCCTTTGCTTGATGAACCGTTGGACCTGTTGGTGGACAGGCGATTCTGGTTTGAACCTGAAATGCAGGTGTTTATTGAATTCTGTCGCTCTGATGTATTCAGCAATAAAGTTGAAACACTGACGGGGTATACGAACCACCATATTTTTTCAGTGATTCATAATCTGTGATAGCGCATTTAGCATCTGACTCAATGTGCTGCTACGAACAATGATTTTGATACCATCAACACAGGTGTGTGTTTATTGTGGGGCAGCGTTAGGGTAGAAAAGCTGTTGGTCGTCTAATGTGAATTGCGCAATGCGTTGTTGTCCCTCCGGACTGGTCATCCAATCAATAAACTTCTGGCCAGCATGGCTATTGGTATCAGGACACTTTTTTTCGTTCACCAGAATGACGCCGTACTGGTTGAAGAGTGTGCTGTCTCCCTCCAGCAGGATTTTGTGTTGTTGTTTGTTGTTGAAGCTTATCCAGGTGGCCCGGTCTGTCAGCGTATAGGCATTCATTCCAACGCTCACGTTGAGGGTTGCACCCATGCCTGATCCGGTTTCACGGTACCATCGTCCTGAGTCTGTCGTCGGATCAATTGACGTGGCCTGCCATAAGCTGACTTCTTTTTTATGGGTGCCTGAGTTATCACCACGTGACGCAAATAGTGCTTTGCCGGCAGCAATTTTGCTGAGTGCGTCTGTCGCGTTATCTGCCTCGTTGATGTCAGCCGGATCATTCTGTGGTCCGACAATAACAAAATCGTTATACATCAGATCTAAACGTTGAACACCGTAACCCTCTTCGACAAACTTCTCTTCGGATGATTTGGCGTGGACAAGCAACACATCAGCGTCGCAATTGCGTGCATTACGGATCGCTTGCCCGGTTCCTACGGCAACCACATTGACTTTGATATTTGTTTGTTGCTCAAACAAGGGGAGAATAAAGTCGTATAAGCCGGAGTTTGCGGTAGAGGTTGTAGACTGCACCAGAATGGATTCACCAGCATAGGTGCTGTGTAACGGAGCTGACAATGTCAGTGTAATGAGAAGTTTTATTAAAAGGGGTTTCATAGCCGGTTGCTTAGTGATTGTTAGATAGCAGAACACCATCGATAAAGGATTGACAGTAGGGTGAACTCGGTCGGTTGAAAAAATCTTCTTTCAATGCGTGCTCTTCCACTGACCCATTGCGCATAAAGAGGATTTCCGTTGCCAGTCTTTTTGCCTGTCCCATGTCATGTGTGACCAGAAATACCTTAATGTCAGAGGCTGAAGCAGTTTGTATCAGAGATTCAAGATGCAGGGTGGCATCAGGATCAAGATTCGCAGTGGGTTCATCGAGAAAGAGAACTTCCGGCCCGGTGGCCATAGCACGGGCAAATGCGAGTCTTTGTTGTTCACCACCGGACAGGCTCCGGGCAGCACGATTTGCAAGTGGGGTCAGTTCAGCGTGCTCGAGCAGTTCGACACAGCTCCACTTTGAATGTGAATGAGGCAGATCGAGCGCGTATTTTATATTGGCCTCTACGCTGCGCTTTAACAGTACCGGTTTTTGAAACACCATTGCCTGCCGGCGGCGAACCTGATCGCTTGCGTGGTTGGTGTCTCCCCAATGGATCGTGCCGCTGGATGGCTGTAGTAAGCCATGGAGTATTTTCAGCAGCATGCTTTTGCCGGCACCGTTGTGTCCGAGAATAACCGTCACGCCGTGATCAGAGATCGTCAGATTGACGTCTTTGAGAACCGGTTTTTCATTCAGGTTCAGGCTCACGTTTTGTAACTTCAGCGGAAACAGAGATTGCACGTCTGCATTGGTCGTCATACCGGGAGACGCTGCCTTGCACTGAAAACCATCGCATTAACCGTCAGTGCGATCATTAGCAGAACCATTCCCAATGCCAGTGCCATTGCAAGATCGCCTTTGGAAGTCTCAAGGGCAATGGCGGTGGTCATGACTCTGGTCAGATGGTTGATGTTTCCGCCAACCACGATGACAGCACCGACTTCCGATATCGCTCGTGCAAAACCCGCAAGGCTCACGGTGAGCAGGCTGGTTCTGGTGTCCCACAGCATGGTTTTTACCGCACCTGATCTGCTGACGCACAGCGACTGAAACAGCGGCTGGTACTCGACCCACGCGTCTTCAATGATTTGTTTTGTCAACGCTGTCACGATGGGGAGGATAAGAAATACCTGCACCAGAATCATTGCGCCCGGTGTGTAAAGCAGCTGTAGCCATCCCAGCGGGCCGGATGCTGAAAGCACCATGTAGAACAGCAATCCAAGGACAACAGGTGGCATGCCCATGAAGGTGTTCAGTACCACGGTGACTGCCCATTTGCCTCTGAAGTGACGTATACCGAGCAGAGCGCCAAGCGGCATGCCGACAAGACAGGCGATCAGGGTAGCGGTGAGACTGACGCGCAGGGACAACAGCACTATTTCGCTCAGTGCCGGATTCAGATTGACGATGAGCGTCCAGGCCAGTTCGAATGACTGCCAGATATCCTGCATATTTTTCCGGAATGGGGAGATTCCGGAAATTTTGCCTAATTTTGCAGCATTTGTATAGCCGGGTTAACGCAGCAGGCTGAGGAATTCATTTCTGGTGTTGATGTCAGATTTGAACCGTCCGAGCATCACGGAAGTAGTCATAGTTGAGTTTTGCTTCTCAACACCTCGCATCATCATGCATAAATGCTTTGACTCGACAACCACTCCAACCCCCTGTCCATCCGAGACGGACTGCACTGCATCGGCGATTTGTTTGGTCAGGTTTTCCTGTATTTGCAGTCGCCTGGCGAACATGTCGACAATGCGCGCGATTTTAGACAGGCCGATGACCTTGCCTTGCGGCAGGTAGGCGACATGGCATTTGCCGATAAAAGGGAGCATGTGATGCTCACACATCGAGTAGAGCTCGATATTCTTCACAATCACCATTTCGTCGCTGTCGGACTCGAAAACGGCGTTGTTGACGATTTGCTCCAGCGTCTGGGAATAGCCCTGGGTCAGAAACTCAAGTGCTTTGGCTGCACGGGCGGGGGTTTTGACCAGTCCCTCACGATCCGGATCCTCGCCAATGTGTTCAATTATTTTTTTGAATTCGTCTTGCACTTCGCTGTCCAAAGGGTTCGGGCTGTGTGGGCAACTCTATCGAGCGTGGCATTGTGATTGATGCGATCCGGCGTTTCAATTTCGATTTCTATAAAACCTTATATACTTAAGAAATAAAGTATTTTTAGATCTCCCGCGATGCGGGAACTGATTGGAACTGTTATGACTTTATTGCTTTGCCTTGTGATTGTGTTGCTCGGCGTATTCCTGCTCGCGAACGTCGCCGGGAATATTGCCAGTATAACGGCTGTGTTTGTGCTGGCTTTGCTGGGATTTACACTGCTTGGAGTGGTCAGCGGGTTTATCGGCGGGCTGTTGTGGCTCGCATTGGCCGGCGGTGCGATAGTGATGAATGTGCCTTCGGTCAGGCAGAAAATGCTGTCGGTGCCTTTACTTCGATATGTGCGCGCCGTGCTGCCGCCGATGTCACAGACCGAAAGAGATGCGATTGAAGCGGGCACTGTGTGGTGGGAGTCGGAGCTGTTTCGCGGGAATCCGGACTGGAAGAAACTTATGGATACCCCCGCCGCCACACTGACAGAAAAAGAGCAGGCTTTTCTGGATGGCCCCACGGATGAACTTTGTGCGATGCTCGATGACTGGGAAATCACCTACGAGCACAACGACCTGCCGCCCCATATTTGGGATTTCATCAAGAAACATCGATTTTTCGGAATGGTGATTCCCGAAGAATACGGCGGGCTCGGGTTTAGCGCCTACGGGCATTCAGCGGTTGTTACCCGCATTTCCGCACGCAGTGTGACTGCCGGATCCACGGTGATGGTGCCCAATTCTCTGGGACCTGCCGAGTTGCTGCTGCACTACGGGACCGATGAGCAGCGAAACTACTATCTGCCACGGCTGGCCGTAGGCGAAGAGATTCCGTGTTTTGCGTTAACCGGTCCCAGTGCCGGTTCGGATGCTGCCTCTATTCCTGACTTCGGGGTGGTTTGCCGCGAGATGCACGAAGGCAAAGAAACGCTGGGGCTGAGGGTTAACTGGGACAAGCGCTACATCACTCTCGGTCCGATCGCGACTATCGTCGGGCTCGCTTTTAAAGCATACGATCCCGATCACCTGCTGGGCGATGAGGAAGACCTCGGGATAACCTGCGCCCTGATTCCGGCAGATACACCCGGTGTCAGCATCGGTCGGCGGCATTTTCCATTAAACCAGGGTTTTATGAACGGCCCCAACAGCGGCAAGGACGTGTTCGTCCCGATGGAGTGGATTATCGGCGGACAGCAGAATCTCGGACGCGGCTGGCGCATGCTGATGGAGTCATTATCGACCGGGCGCGGCATATCGCTGCCGTCTTCCGGTGCAGCGGCGGGCATGGCTGCGGCAAGGTTTACGGGTGCGTATGCGCGTGTGCGAAAGCAGTTCAACATTCCTATCGGGCACTTTGAAGGGGTGGAAGAAGCGCTGGCGCGTATCGGCGGCCTGACTTATCTGATGGATTCCGGGCGGCGGGTAACTTGTGCTGCACTTGATCAGGGAGAACGACCGTCGGTGGTCAGCGGTATTCTTAAATACTTCAACACTGCGAATATGCGCCAGGTACTCAATGACGCGATGGATGTTCATGGCGGTAAGGGGATTTGCATGGGGCCCAGTAATTACCTGGCCCGTGCGTATCAGGGAGTGCCAGTAGGCATTACTGTTGAAGGCGCAAACATCCTGACACGCAGTATGATTGTGTTCGGTCAGGGGGCGATGCGTTGTCATCCTCATCTGGTGGCCGAAATAGAAGCCGCCTCCATTGAGGATGATGATGTAGCGCTGGAAAAGTTTGATAAGGCGCTTACCGGGCACATTACCTATGCGATTAACAGTGGTGCGCAGGCAATGTTCCACGGGCTTACACGCGGGCGCTTTGCCAATACTCCGGTCGGTGGGCCCACAGCCAGGTATTTTCGCAGGCTGGCCAGAATGAGCGCCGGCTACTCTTTTCTGGCCGATTTTACGTTGCTGTTTCTGGGGGGGGCGTTAAAACGCAAAGAAAAGCTCTCCGGCAGATTCGCCGACGGGCTCATTTATATGTATATGTGTTCTGCTGCGTTGAAGCGTTTTGAAGACGATGGCCGACCGGAGGAAGATCTGCCTTTGGTCGAATGGGGGGCTAAGTACTGTATTTATCAAACACAGGTGGCGCTTGATCAGATTCTTCGCAACTTTCCCAATAAGTGGGTGGGGCTAGTGTTGCGCGGCGTGATTTTTCCACTCGGGCGCAGATTCCGTACGCCGAATGACAAGCTTGGCCGTGAGGTTGCGAAAATACTGTTGAAGCCGGGCGAAGCCCGCGATCGACTCACTGCGGCACTTTATCATTCAGACGACCCTGATGACGTCACAGGATGTCTTGAAGTGGCGATGGATCTTGCCATTGAAGCCGACCCGATTGAAAAATCTCTCAAAGACGCGGATCTGCGCAGGCCGTACAGTGTGGAGTACGCTCAGTGGCTGGATAGTCTGGTAGATGAGAAAACGTTAACCCGCAAACAGGCTGATTTGCTCAAAGCCTCGGCAAAAGCGACGCACAAAGTGATTATGGTGGACGATTTTCCGACGGATTTCAGGCAGGGAGCCAGTTCTGGCGGGGTTGTGTCGGGTGATCTGGCAAAAGCGAGCTAGATAATAGCTGTCGATATTGAAACGCAGGTCACAGTCGCCATAATTTATTCAGTACAAACACGGGGGGCTGTGACCATCAAGCTCATTTGAATCAATAGTATACTGACGTAAACTGGAAAAGCTGTGCAAAACAGAGTGTTTTCCACCCTATTCAGATGTAACACATCGTGTCGAAAGAAATATTGTAGGTTATGCCAGACAAAGAGATCATTGAAGACACCGGCACTGCTGTCGAGGTTGCAAAGCCTGTCCTTAAGAAGCCACCTATGTATAAGGTTGTGCTGCTTAATGATGACTATACACCGATGGAATTTGTTGTTCTGGTGCTTGAAAGCTTTTTCTCCATGGACAGAGAGAAAGCAACTCAAGTCATGCTGCATGTACACAGTAGAGGGAAGGGGGTTTGCGGGGTTTATACCCGTGAGTTGGCGGAGACAAAAGTTGTCCACGTGAACCAGTTTTCACGTGACAACCAGCATCCTTTGATGTGTGATATGGAAGAGGCGTAGCCTTGGTGAGAAAAACAATAAATAACAATATAGAGAGACCCACGGGATGTTGAGCAAAGAACTCGAATTCACGTTGAATAACGCGTTTAAGGAAGCGCGTGAAAAACGCTACGAATTCATGACAGTGGAGCATCTGCTACTTGCACTTTTGGACAATCCCACAGCAGCGCAGGTATTGCGCTCGTGTGGTGGCGATCTCGAATCATTGCGCACTGAACTCGTCGAATTTATCGATGAGAACACGCCGCTGCTGGACGACTCTGACAACCGCGAGACGCAGCCGACGCTGGGCTTCCAGCGCGTGCTTCAACGGGCGGTTTTCCACGTTCAGTCATCTGGCAAGAAAGAGGTGACCGGAGCCAATGTTCTGGTGGCGATATTTGGCGAGCAGGATTCTCACACGGTCTATCTGCTGAATAAGCAGAATGTCACCAGACTTGATGTGGTGAACTACATCTCGCATGGCATTTCAAAAATCCCCGACGAAGACAAAGGGGAGCTCGAAGATCTCAGTAACGAAGGCAGTATCGAGGAGGGTGAATCCGAAGCATCGCCGCTCGATAAATACGCCACCAACCTGAATCAGCGTGCAAAAGAAGGCAAGATTGACCCGCTGATCGGTCGCGATAAAGAGATCGAGCGCTCGGCGCAGATTCTCTGCCGCCGCCGCAAAAACAACCCGCTGCTGGTCGGAGAGGCTGGAGTGGGCAAAACAGCCATTGCAGAAGGCCTTGCGCTCAAGATTGTCGCCGGCGAAATGCCGGAAGTACTGCTTGAAAGCACCATCTACTCGCTGGACCTCGGTGCCCTGGTAGCGGGTACAAAATACCGTGGTGACTTCGAAAAGCGACTGAAGGCGGTGCTGGCTCAGTTACAGAAAGACGACGGTGCTATTTTGTTCATTGATGAGATCCACACCATCATTGGTGCAGGTGCAGCATCCGGTGGTGTCATGGATGCGTCCAACCTCATCAAGCCAATGCTGGCGACCGGTGAGCTCAAATGCATC
>JAHDHK010000114.1 GCA_020631335.1 Chromatiales bacterium | reverse complement strand
GATAACGCGCTTGCCAACAACACCAACGGGAACCTGCTTGCTGCGCTGGATGGTCTGCAGGGGGCGGAGCGGGCATTTCAGAAGTCGATCCGGCTGGATGGCAACCGGGCAGAATACCGGAACAACTACGGCATTTTTCTGTGCGATCAGGGCAGGGTGCCGGAAGCGATCAATCAGTTCAGAGTGGCATCTGAAAACAAATTCTATAAAACACCCGAATTTGCGCTGGATAACGCAGGCTTATGCGCGTTGGATGCCGGAATGTTCAGTGAAGCAGAAAAGTATCTGCGTTCGGCCATACGCAAGAATGCCAAATTCCCACCGGCAATGTTGCACATGGCAGAATTGAAACTAAAAACGGGTGACGCTGTACTCGCAGATGCTTATTATTCACGCTTCACCAATCTGTCTCGGCAAACGCCGCAGAGTCTGATTGTAGGGATCAACATTAAGCGTGAAATCGGCGATGAATCAGCGGCGCGACAATTTGGCATGTCACTTGTCAACTCGTACCCTCAATCGAGGCAGGCGCAGCTGTATCTCGCATCACAGTAGCGCAATTACCTCAGATTACCTGCCATCCGGCGCAGGCAGCCGGCATGTATTTACTGGTACCGGGCAGACGCCCGGATCATTGCCTTTCCCGTCCTGTATCGAGCAGGATCGCGGGATAGCTGCAGCCAGTGCAATATCAGTATTGCGCTGACTGTCGACCGGTAACCACGCAAACGGCTGAATATAAATGGCGCAGGTAGTCAATAGCATCAAGGGTGTACACGACATCCTTCCAGCAGATGCGCATCGCTGGCACCACCTCGAAGCTCACGTGCGCGAGGTAATGCTGGGTTACGGATATGCCGAACTAAGAACTCCGATCCTCGAAAAATCTGAACTGTTCCACCGCTCAATCGGTGAAGTTACAGATATCGTGGAAAAGGAAATGTACTCGTTTATCGACCGCAACGGAGACCAGCTGTCGTTGCGCCCGGAAAATACGGCGAGTTGTGTGCGCGCTGCAATACAGCATGGCATGCTGAGCAATAATCAGGTGTCGAAAATCTGGTATCTCGGTCCGATGTTCCGGCGCGAGAATCCACAGGCAGGACGTTATCGGCAGTTCTGGCAGGTCGGCGCAGAAGTCTACGGTGTGCCTGGGCCCTATGTGGAGTCTGAATTGATATTGCTCAGTGCGAGACTCTGGCAGCGACTCGAGCTCGATTCGCATGTGTCACTGCAGATTAACTCACTGGGTACAAAGGAAGACCGCGATCTCTACAGAGCGCGGCTCGTTGAATACCTGAATGATCACGTGAGTGATCTCGATGAAGATTCAAAACGACGTTTGCAGACAAACCCGCTGAGAGTGCTCGATACTAAAAACCCGGCGATGAGCAACATCGTTCTGCAGGCTCCCAGCATTCTCGAATTTTTAAGTGAAGAGTCAAAGGAACATTTCGAGCAGCTGCAGGCATCTCTGACTCAATGTGGAATAAGTTTCGAAATTAACACGAGACTCGTACGCGGACTCGATTACTATAGCCACACAGTATTTGAATGGGTTACCAGCGAACTTGGTGCACAGGGCACCGTATGCGCCGGTGGTCGTTACGACGGGCTCACTGAACAATTAGGCGCTAAACCGACCCCGGGTGTTGGTTGGGCACTGGGCATGGAGCGGATACTGGAACTGATTGAACGTAAAACGGGCGGGACGGCTCCGCTTTCACCTGAAATCTTTATGGTCGCAGGGTCGGAAGCTGCTGTGGTCAGCGGGCTGTCGTTAGCTGAACAAATTCGCAGTGAAAGGCCCGACTGGACAGTGGTCTGCAACTGTGTGGTCGCAGGTTTAAAAAGTCAGTTTAAAAAAGCAGACAAAAGTGGCGCGAAGGTCGCGCTGATCATTGCAGAAGAAGAAATGAAGAACGGCACAGTAGGTATAAAATCACTTAGAGAGCATCGAGATCAGCTGACAGTTGAACGCGATCAGGTGGTGGATCGGCTGAGCCAGGAATACTTTACCCCCCGGTGAACCCACAACAATAATAAAAAAGGGATCAGGACTGGAATTGCATAATGGCTGATTACGAAACCGAAGAACAACAAGTCGAAGCACTTAAAAAATGGTGGGCTGACAACGGGCGTGCGGTGATGCTCGGGATAGGTCTTGGCCTGGTGCTTATATTTGGCTGGCGTGGCTGGCAGGGCCATAAATTATCGCAGGCACAGGACGCATCCAGTGCCTACACAGAAGTTATGCAGTCGCTCGAAGTCGAAGACGGTGGTGACGACTTCCTTGGCAAAGTTGAGGCAATCCGGGATGAGCACAGCGGATCTTCATACGCAGCCATGGCGAGTCTTGCAGAGGCGCGCTTCCACGTAGAGAAAAATAATCTGCCACAGGCGGAATCGGCATTGCGATGGGCAATAGATAAAGGTGCCTTTGCCGAGATCAAATCTATCGCCCGCCTGCGACTGGCACGGGTGTTAAATGCTCAAAGCAAGCATGCTGAAGCGCTTGAGGTGCTCGATAAAGTCACGTCCAGTACCTACGCCAGTTTAGTGAATGAAATACGTGGTGACATCCACCTCGACAGTGGTGATGCAGCAGAGGCCCTGGCTGCCTATCGCCGTGCGCAGGAATCCGGAACAGTGTCCGGGCCGAATCAGAACCTGCAGATGAAACTGGATGATCTCTCCGTGCCTGAATCTGATTCGAGCGACGGAAAATCATGACCCGACGCAGTCAGCAGTTGAAAAAAATATGTCTGGCTGCGTCCTTTTGCCTGGCGTTCACTGCCTGCAGTAACACTGCGAAAGTGAAACCGCCTGAACCCCAGGCGCTGCAAACCTTAGAAGCAGCTACTGCCGAACCGTCGCTGTTGTGGAGCAAAAAAGTCGGTAAGGGAAATGCACGTTCAGTTGTCCAGTACACCCCTTACATCACTGAAGAACGCGTATTTGCAGTAGATGCAAAAGGGCAAATGAGCGCACTGGAGCGCCAGTCCGGCGACATGATCTGGCAGGTTGATCTCGACGCTGCGCCAACCGCAGGTGTCGGGGGCGATGAACGCTACCTTTATCTGGCGACCGGTGATGGCAAAGTGTATTGCCTGAATCAACTCGACGGCAGTGTGGTCTGGACGACCAGTGTCTCGTCTGAAGTGATCGCAGCTCCGACTGCTGGAAAAGGGTTTGTTATCGTTCGAAGTATCGACGGACGTGTGTACTCGCTGGAAAAAGAAAGCGGTGCGCGTAAATGGATATACACCTATACGGTGCCCGCGCTGAGTCTGCATGGCAACGGGCGGCCACTGGTAGTAGACGACGGTGTGTTGGTCGGGCTCGATAATGGCAGGCTTGCCGCTTTGCGTTCGATCGACGGACGCGTGTTCTGGGAAGCTCGGTTGTCCGACAATACCGGTCGATCCGAAATTGATCGCCTGAATGACCTTGACGGAATTTTATCAGCACGTGACAACAGCATTTATGCGGTAAATTATCAGGGCGCGGTGGCTCAGATCGACCCGAAATCCGGTGAGCGTCGCTGGTCTGTGGAAGTGTCATCTGCGGTCGGTCTCGACGTGAACGACACCACGGTAATCATCACAGATGAATTCGACAGTGTGTGGGCATTGAGCCTGCTTGACGGCCAGTTGTTATGGAAACACGAAGGGTTGTCAAACCGGTTGCTGACCGCACCTGCCTTTACCTTAGATGGAGATGTATTAGTCGGGGATTACGAAGGTTATCTGCATGTGCTTTCCGGTGCTAATGGTGCGCAGATCGGTCGAATAAGAGCCGTTACTGAACAAATCACTCATAAACCTGTGCTGGTTGAGAACACCGTTTATGTGCTCGGGCGCTCGGGAAAGCTTGCAGCCGTAAGTCTGTAGTTAACGCCGGCGGTGTGAATGATAGTGTTTCGCACCACACTGCAGGGAAATACTGCGCCATAGACGCTGGTGAACGGTTAGAATCGGACCGATGAAACCTGTTATCGCACTCGTGGGTAGGCCCAACGTTGGGAAATCCACACTGTTCAACAAGCTGACCAAGTCGCGCGATGCGCTGGTGGCTGATTTTGCCGGCCTGACTCGTGATCGCAAGTACGGCGACGGTAAGCTCGGCGGGATCGATTATCTCGTCATTGACACCGGTGGCTTAAACGGTGAGTCGGAGGTGTTGGATGTGCGCATGCAACAGCAGTCCTGGCAGGCCGTTGATGAAGCCGATGCAGTCGTTTTTCTGGTGGATGGGCGCGAGGGCGTCACCCCGGTCGATCATGAAATCGCTAATCAGTTACGTCGCGCAGCACGCCCTGTGTGCCTGGCGGTTAATAAAACTGATTCTCTGGACGAAGCACAGGTAGCGATAGACTTTTATGAGCTCGGTCTGGGCGAGCCGCACTGTATTGCTGCTGCTCACAGCCGGGGTCTGCTCAAACTTATTACGGCAGTCCAGTCGCTTGTGCCCGGTGGATTCACAGAAAGCACTGACGCGTCACCCGATGAGGGTCTGCGGCTGGCAGTGGTCGGAAGGCCAAATGTGGGCAAATCAACGCTGATTAACCGTTTTCTCGGTGAAGAGCGTGTGGTTGCTTTCGATTTACCCGGGACCACGCGTGACAGTATTCCCATCCCTTTCGAACGAGACGGAAAAACTTATACCCTGATAGATACCGCCGGCGTGCGCCGTCGTGGAAAAGTAAGTGAAACTGTAGAAAAGTTCAGTGTGATAAAAACACTGCAGGCAGTAGAGGCTTGTAATGTTTGTGTGTTGCTACTTGATGCAACGGAGCGGGTTACTGATCAGGACCTTAATCTGATTGGATATATCATTGACAAGGGCAGGGCATTAATCGTCGCCGTTAATAAATGGGACGGACTGGAAAATGAACAGCGCGATAAAATAAAGTCCGACATCGCGCGCAGACTCGACTTTTTAAGTTTTACCAAAATAGAATTTATTTCTGCGTTGCACGGAACCGGGGTTGGCAACTTGTTTGATCTTGCTAACCGGGCTTATGACTCGGCGATGATCGATATGTCCACCCCGCAGCTAACGCGGATGCTTGAATATGCGATCATGCAGCATCAGCCGCCGTTAGTTCGGGGGCGACGCATCAAAATGCGTTACGCGCATCAGGGAGGCACTAATCCTCCGGTAATTGTTGTCCATGGCAACCAGACGGCACGGATACCCGATTCGTACAAAAGATATTTAAGTAACTTTTTTCAGAGGGAGCTGAAGTTATTCGGAACACCGGTACGCATAGATTTTAAAACCGGCGACAATCCTTACAGCCACATACGTAACAAGCTAACGCCACTTCAGCAGCGTAAACGCAATCGTTTTCTGCGAACCGTAAAAAAGTAGGAGCCTGACATGAGTGACATGGTGAGACTTACCCTGGAGGAAGTCCACAATATTGCTACAGAAAACCTGCTGCACTACGGCGCCTCAGCAGAGCAGGCAAGGGCAGTTGCCGATATTGTGACCGCGGCAGAACGCGATGAATGTAAATCACATGGTCTCTTTCGGATACCGGGGTTCTGCGCATCGCTGAAAAGTGGAAAGGTCACTGGTAATGCTGTGCCGGAGATTAATGATCTTGCACCGTCAGTTGTTCATGTAGATGCTGCTAATGGTTTCGCACCGCTGGCGCTCGAAGCAGGTGCTACTCCGCTCGCAGAAAAAGCCCGTGCCAACGGTATCGCTGCTTTGGCGGTGACCAACAGCTATCATTTTTCTGCGTTATGGCCTGAGGTGGAGAGGCTCACCAACGATGGACTTGTAGCGTTTGCTTTTGTCAGTGCGAAAAGTTTTGTAGCGCCGGCCGGTGGTACAAAGCCTTTGTTCGGTACCAACCCGATGTCATTCGGATGGCCGCGCAGCGTGTTGCCTGCTGTTATTTTCGATCAGGCCTCCAGCGCCAGTGCAAGGGGCGAGATTCAGATTCATGAGCGCGACGGCTTACAGATCCCTGATGGATGGGCTATCGATGCGAATGGCAATCCAACAAACGATCCATCAAGCGCGTTGGCCGGGGCGCAACTGCCATTCGGCGGGTACAAAGGTTCGGCGATAGCAATGATGGTCGAATTACTGGCCGGCGCACTGATCGGTGATGTATTCAGCTTTGAAGCCTCGCGTGATGACAAGCCTGATGGCGGCCCTTCAAGCGGTGGCGAATTCATGATTGCCATTGATCCGGTCGCCTGTGGAAATACCCATGCACTGGCTCATGCTGAAAGTCTTTTCGAACAGATAATTGAACAGGAAGGTACGAGACTACCTTCCGAACGACGCTATCGTGCACGCCAGCATACTGTAGAGGCGGGAGTGGAGATTGTTCCATCGCTTTACAGGGAACTGCAAATATCCTGACCTTTGTGTCTCCCGTGCGTTCAATAAATATGATTAGCGTTGTCATCGCACGTACACTGGTTTCTGCAACTTGCTTGTGTATGAACATTACTGCTTACAATATATAACCGTTACCGGCTGGCATAAACCACAGACAATTTACAAAAAATAAAGCACGCTATGATCACCATTGACACGCTAAATCAAGTTGCATCGGAAGAATTTGTTGAGCAACTGGGTGGTATTTATGAACACTCCCCCTGGATTGCGGAATCAGTTATTGGTCAGCGGCCGTTTGCCGATTTCGATGCATTGCAAATGGCCATGCAGGCCGTGGTTGAACAAAGTAGTCCACAGGCGCAACTCACACTACTGAAAGCGCATCCGGAGTTTGCCGGTAAGGCGGCAACACGCGGCGAGCTTACCGAGGCATCCAACCGCGAGCAGGGAAGCTTAAGCCTGAACAATCTGCCTCCTGAACAACACGCGCATATGCAGCGCCTGAATTCGCAGTTTATGGATAAGTTCGGCTTCCCCGGTATTGTCGCTGTGCGCAAGCAGAAATCGGTAGATGATATATTCGCATTGTTGGAAAGACGGCTAAACAACGACGCCGATACAGAGCGAGAAGCAGCACTGACGCAAGTGCACCTGATAGCGGAATGTCGTCTTCAGGATCTCATCAAAACAGATTGATTTTCATTAACACCATCAGTGATCAGCAGAGAATAGAATGACAGACTCCGACTACCCTCGCGACATGATTGGCTATGCCAATCAGCCCCCCCCGGTTCAGTGGCCGGGACAAGCAAAAGTGGCGGTGCAGTTTGTTATTAACTACGAGGAAGGTGGTGAAAACTGTGTATTACATGGTGATGAAGCCTCTGAGCGGTTTCTGTCCGAGATAGTCGGCGCTGAAGCAATCAGCGGCATGCGTCACATGAACATGGAGTCAATCTATGAATATGGATCAAGAGCGGGCTTCTGGCGTTTGCATCGAATGTTTACAGAACGCAATATGCCGGTAACCGTTTACGGGGTTGCAATGGCGCTGCAACGAAATCCAGAGGCTGTGGAAGCAATGCTACAGGCCGACTGGGAGATCGCCACCCATGGATATCGATGGATAGATTACCAGCATATTCCCGAAGCACTTGAACGCGAGCATCTTTATAAGGCCATAGAAGTTCATACACAGTGCACGGGTGTGCGACCAGAAGGAGTGTATATCGGCCGAACCAGTCCAAACAGTGTACGGCTTGTTGCCGAGGAAGGCGGTTTTACCTATTGCGCTGACACATATGCAGATGAACTACCTTACTGGTGTCATGACTTTGGAAAGCCGCAACTGATGGTGCCGTATACACTCGATGCGAACGATATGCGCTTTGCCACGCCGCAAGGGTTTAACGCCGGGGATCAGTTCTATAACTACTTAAAAGACTCATTCGACATGTTGTACCAGGAAGGAGAGGAGTCACCGAAAATGTTATCTATAGGACTGCATTGTCGTCTTGTCGGCCGGCCCGGTCGCGCGATGGCGTTGCAACGCTTCCTGGACTACATCAACACTAAATCGTCGGTTTGGATTGCCACCCGTATTGACATCGCCCGTCACTGGCAGAAAAATCACCCGGCCGACTCGGCTTAACGAATTTCATTTTTGAGAAATATGCTTAGCGACTCGCAGATTGCCCAATTCGAGCAAGACGGATTTGTCGTTATCGAAGGGTTTGTTGATACGGGTACTGTCGATGCATTGCGCGCACGTTTCGAGCCGCTGTTCGGTGGAGAGTTTGAAACCGGTATACAACCGGATGAATGGAATTGGCGTAGCGGACGCGATTCAGAGGAACACACTCGCCAGATATGCAATGCCTGGAAGTCAGACAACACAATTGCCGCGACGGTGTTACGAGAGGATATCGGTAGAATCTGCTCGCAGCTGCGTGGCTGGAGTGGCGCAAGAATCAACCAGGATAACGTGATCTGGAAACCTCCCGGTGCCAAAGCGCTCGGTTTCCATCAGGATGAAAGTTATCAGTCTTGGATTGTTCCTGCAGAAATGATGACCTGCTGGATGACACTTGATGACACGCTGGCACAGCAGGGGACAATTGAATATGTCCGCGGTTCGCACCTGTGGGCGTTGTCGAAACCGATCTCAACATTTCATGCGCCGGATGATCCACTGGCTGATTTAGAGCAGGCAGCGTCGGCGAGCGGTGTGAAAGCCGATATAGTGCCTATTGTTGCGCCGGCCGGCACAGCGGTTTTTCACCACGGAAAAACCTGGCACGGGTCACGAGCCAACAGCGGTAGTGGCATGCGCAGATCTGTGGTGGCGCATTGCATGTCGAGCGCTGCGGTGTTTCACCAGAGCAATACCAGTCCGGTGTACAGTCGCTACAAACGCATCGGCAGCAATGAGATGGATGAGAGTTTCTTTCCAGTCCTGTGGCAGTGTGATGACACACGAGTGAATACACCGGCAGAATAGAGTTCAGCCACGGATCCTATGAACGCGCTAAGTTAAAGCGCCCGTTACACACTTTTTTACCATTGCGTGAGTATGCATTCCTAACAAAATACGTTGTGCTGCCGATACACCCGAAGATTTTGGGGTAGTAATCACATTTTTGCAGTGGCACGACATTGAATACATATAAAAACAAAATAACTAACCGAGAGACGATAACCGAGTCTTGCGTGGTGGACGTCTCACAACTCAACGCATGGTACACACAGGCACTGGAGAATTGCGAGCTCCGTAATCGGATTGCAGTTTCCGGATTCAATATCAGCAAGGGAGCATTCGGAAGTATCGTACCTCTGGTTCATTCAGATAGCGCAACCGGGGACCATCGCCGCAAGGGCGAGCAATAGTCCAACTTCCAACGCATCGGCAGCGGGATAGTTAGCCTCTGCCGGATCAGCTACACTATCCACCTTTTCGTTGGATAAGCACAATGTCCGCTGATCTAAAGCCGCTGCCAATCATCGCCAAAGTCCTTGGCTACGGCGGGTTGTTACCGTTTGTAGGCTTGTCCTTCGTGGTCGTGTCGGGCCAGGATCTTTTGTTTCTCGGTGTGAGCAACCCAGCCGGTGCGCTGCTGAATTATGCCGCCGTTATTATCAGTTTCATCGGCGCGGTTCATTGGGGGATAGCGTTAGGCAAGGATGAACCGTCAACCGGGCATTACCTCTACAGTGTATTGCCCGCACTTGCTGCATGGCTGTTGTTGTTTCTGCCAGCTCAATTGAGTCTGCTCGGTATGGCGGCGATGGTGCTATCGGCCTACTGGGTTGATCGCAATCTGTTGTTCGATCAATTGCGCTCTGAATATCAGATTCTCAGACTTCACCTGACGGTTGTGGTTGCTTTGTCGCTACTCATCGCCGCTGTGGCTGTATAGGCCGAGACTGCTATAGCGCGTCTGTGTGCCGTGTTTCCGAAGTCGCTCACATTACTTTGAAATTTCAGGGGTTTGTTCTCAGATCTGCGCAATATAACAATTGCTGCAGACTCTTGAGTGCACAAAGGTTTTAGAAGATAAGAAGCTGCCGATAGCTTCTATGTCGGCCGCAATTTAACCGGCCCGGTCTGTCTGACACGGGTGCAATCGCTAATCGGGTCGTCGCTAATTATCGGAAATGACGATGTCGAGTATTGCACGACTTGTGGTGCGGAGCACCAGCATACTGGCGGTAGCGCTGTGCGCGCTTATTTTCACCCAGCATAACTTACCCGAGACGACAGAGTCACCGCAAACCGGTACTGCTTCCAAAGCGAACCTTGAGCTGAGCAGCCGTAAGATAGAGTTCGCAGACACTGCTGCAGGGGAAAGTGAAGCGGCACTCCTGACGCTGACAAACGATCACGCACAGGACTCCATTACTGTAACCAGCCTTTTTCTCGATGAGGCTGATTCAAAATATTTTGCCTTGAGTCATCAGGCGCCACTCACTCTGGCGCCCGGGCAGAGCCTGTCTATTACCATAGGATTTGAGCCGGACTCCGAGGGCGTGGCCTCAGGTACCTTATTCATCAGTCACACCGGCAATGGCGGCGTTGATAACGTTGACCTGTACGGCGTGGCCAGGAGTGAACTGGAACCACCGATCGCAGCGGCGACGCCGGCATCTTTCTCTTTCGGTAAAACCACACTACAGGGGTTTACCGGCTCTAAACCTACCTCACTACAATTCGGTCCCGACGGCAGGCTGTATGTGGCCACTATGCTGGGAGAGATTCATATTCTCACCGTCGATCGCACCGGAAAAAACCAGTACAAGGTAGCCGGCAAAGAGACCATCCATTCGATAAAAAACATTCCGAACCACGACGACGATGGCGACTTTAACGCGAGTGTCAAGAATCGCCTTGTGACTGGTCTGGCAGTGACCGGCACGCCCGCACAACCGGTGATCTATGTGCATTCGAGCGACCCTCGCATTGGTGGTGGGCCCAGCGGTAACATCACCGGACTTGATACAAATTCCGGAATCCTTTCGCGGCTGACTAAAAATGGTAACGGTTGGAGTAAACTGGATCTGGTCAGGGGATTACCAAGGTCGGATGAGAATCATCACAGCAACGGAATAGCGCTCAAAGGTAATAAGCTTTATCTGGCAGCCGGCGGTAATACGAACATGGGAGCACCCTCTAACAACTTCGGCGGGTTGCCTGAGTTTGCGCTAAGTGCTGCCATTCTTGAGATAGATCTCGATGCCATAGGGAACAGCACCTATGATCTGCCAACCCTGAACGACGAAGACCGACAGGGCACAAACGATCACAATGATCCGTTCGGCGGGAATCGTGGAAAAAACCAGGCAAAGCTCATTCCCGGTGGCCCGGTGCAAGTTTATTCACCGGGTTGGCGTAATCCGTACGATGTGGTGATTATGCAGAACGGTTTTATGTACTCATGGGACAACGGGCCGAATTCCGGCTGGGGTGCGGCGCCGGGCAACTGCAGTAACAACTACAGTGAACCGGGAAGTACCCAGCATGATGCACTGCATCAAATAACCGGGCAGGGTTACTATGCGGGCCATCCGAATCCTACCAGGGCGGATACCAAGAACAAATTTAACAACTCCAATCCTCAGTCACCGGTGTCGACCAAAAACCTGATTGAGTGCAATTACTATGGTCCGGGAGTCAATGGTAACGGCCATCATCCTCAGAATAAATCGCTGATATCGTTACCCAGATCAACCAACGGTCTGGCTGAGTATTCCGCCAGCAACTTTAACGGGCAGATGAACGGCAATCTGCTGGCAACCTCGTGGGACAACAAAGTTTATCGTGTAGCCTTTAATGCATCGGGTGATGTTGATCAGTTCGGGGCATTATTTTCGAATGTCGGCACCAGCCCGCTCGATGTGACTGCGCTGTCCGATGCCGACCCCTTCCCCGGCACAATCTGGGTTGCTGATTTTCAGGGCAATGACATCGTTGTCTATGAACCGGGGGATTATCAGGGTACCAACGCACAGGTGTGTGTTGCCGGCTTCGGCAACGGGGATGCAGACAATGACGGGTTTAGCGATGCTGACGAACTGGCCAACCAGTCCAACCCGTGCTCCCAGGCAGATATACCAGCGGATGCCGACGATGATCAGATCTCTGATCTGATTGACCCGGACGACGATAACGACGGACTGGCAGACAAAATAGACCCGTTTGCACTGGATCCCTATAACGGTGCAACCACCCAACTTGACGTTGACTATCAGTGGGAAAATGGCAGTGAAGGAGCCGGTTTCATCGCAGATCTGGGTTTCTCGGGGTTAATGACTAACGGAGTCGACGACTATCAGTCGCTGTATGATTTGAATGGAATGACCATTATCGGCGCAGCAGGTGTAGTCACAATCGACGAAGTACCAGCAGGTGATCCTTATGGGCAAAAGAACACACAGCAATTTGGTTTTCAGTTTGGTGTAAATGTGTCACCGCTATCCGATGTTTTTAGAATTCACACAAGGATAGTGAATCCGTTTGTCGGACTGCAGCCCGGTAAACATCAGTCTATGGGGGTTTATCTTGGTAATGGAGATCAGGACAACTACACAAAGCTGACGGTTACCAGTGATGGATTCCAGTATCTCTCAGAGGTCAACGGAGAAGTACAATTTCAGCAGAATGTCATCGAGCCAATTACCAATAAGGATTACATTGACCTGATTATCGAGGTCGATCCGGCATCTGCGATTGCTACCGGATACTTTCAGATTACCGGGAACGGAGTATCTCAGCCGGAACAGCAAATAGCCTCTAATACTTTCCCTCCTGAGTGGCTTAGTGCAAACACAAAGCTTGCGATTGGTATTATATCAACATCTTTTGCAGCCCAGCCCTTTCCGGCGACCTGGGATTTTCTGACAGTAAAGAAATTGCAGAGTGATCAGCCCGGCAACGCTGCGCCTTCCGTATCAATCAACCCGCTCCCATCGGCGTCGGTGAATGTACCGGTAGGTATCAGTGCAACGATTGTCGACCAGGAATCTGCTACAGCTGATCTGACTGTCCAATGGTCGGTGGAAGAGCCGTCAGGGACAGTGAGTTTTAGTGACGATGAAAGTCTATCGCCTACAGTGATTTTCAGTGCGGCCGGAACCTATACATTAAAGTTAACAGTAAGTGACGGTGAACAGACCAGTGTAGATTATTTGCCTGTAAACGTGCTGGCACCGGTAGTACAGAATAACGTCCTCTACAGATTAAACGTCGGTGGCGGGTCAATTCAGGCAGGCGGTGAACCCTGGGTGTCAGATGAACCTTTTGCAAGTTCAGGAAAAACCTGGTCAAGCTCTGCTGCAGTGGATGTGAGTGACGTTAATGACGTACCTGCCGCTCTGTTTAATACTGAAAGATACGCTCCACCGGCGAACGAAAAAATACAATGGGATCTGCCAGTCATCCCCGGCACTTATGAAGTTCGACTTTATTTTTCAGAGATATTCTTCGGTGCAATGGCACCGGGAGTGAGAGTGTTTGACTTAGACATCGAAGGGACTGAAATGACTGATATCGATCCCTATGCTATTGCAGGTGGTAACAAAGGCTTCGCCCGAATACTGACTGTCAATTCCGATAGCACGTTAAATATAATATTGAAGAGAAACAAGCAAAACCCTGCCTTAAAGGGTATTGAAGTGCTGGGGGCAGGAGGGACAGGAGGGCCTGGAGGGACAGCATCACCGGTTAATATCGCCCCTGTGGTAAGCATTGGCGGTGCTAACTCAATCAACGCAGGCGAATCGATAGCACTGACGGGTACTGTCACTGATGATGGTCTGCCTGATGGTGATTTGTCGTATCAGTGGAGCGTAGCGGGCGACGATACCGGCGTCACTATTGGCTCCCCTGATAGCCAATCTACCAGCTTGTCGTTTAATGACGCCGGTGTGTATAAAGTGACTCTGAATGCTGATGACGGTGAGTTAACGGGAAGTTCAAGTCATACTATTCAGGTGTTATCAGCCACCGTTAATGCAGCACCATTGGTTTCAGCAGGTGACGATGTACAGGTGCTCATTGGAGAAACACTTCAGTTAAACGGGTTAATACAGGATGACGGTCTGCCTGACGGCAGTGTGTCCGCATTGTGGAGTGTACAAAGCGGAGGTGATGGGGCGGTGATCAGTCAGGTGTCCAGCAGCGCTACCCAGGTTACCTTTAACACCCCCGGTGTTTATGTGCTTCGTCTGACTGGTACAGATACACAATTCACTACATTCGATGAACTGACGGTTGTGGTCGTTGACGACACGCCCGATAACCCGACCACATCAGAGGTGATCTACCGCGTAAATGCCGGTGGTCCGGAAATCTCGCACAATGATCAGGTCTGGGCAGCAGATACCGGCAGCTTAGTGTCCGGAGGAAATATCTTCTCCTCCGGTGCTAAAATTGACACCAGTGTCCTGCCAGCCATACCCATGGCTGTGTTTCAAACAGAACGCTGGTCCAAGCAATCGATGAACTGGGATTTTCCAGTGATGGCAGGTAACTATGTTGTTAATTTGTATTTCGCCGAGATCTACAGCGGCGCGATGGCAAATGGTGCGCGGCAGTTTAACGTCGAAATAGAGGGGCTGGAACAGGCACCGGTCGATGTTTTCTCTGAAGTCGGCGCAACTGCCGGTCTGGTAAAAACCTATCAGGTGCAGAGCGACAGTCTGTTGAATGTTTCTCTACTTCCACTGGTACAAAACCCTGCCATCAAAGGTATTGAGATTATCGCGGTACAGGCAACACCTGTTCAGGATGACGGTGGCAACGTCGCATTGAATAGCGCGCCGGTGGTTGACGCCGGCAATGAGCAACTAAAAGTGTTCGGGGAATCCATTGTCTTATCAGGTGAAGCTACCGATGACGGGCTGCCCGCTGGAGAGGTGAGTGTGGTTTGGCAGCAGATCAGCGGACCTGTAACGCTCAGCATTGATAACCCGGATCAGCTGTCCACTGGAATCACTTATACACAAGCTGGCACCTATGGTTTTCAATTGTCTGCTACCGATGGTGAACTGACGTCAAGCGATTCGGTGACGGTCGTGATCAGCGACGCTCAAACATCTGAAATCGTATACCGAATCAATACCGGCGGACCGTTAGTAACAGACCCCACCGGCGACTGGCTGGCTGATAGTGTATCCAGCAGCTATGTGACAACCGGAAAGTTCTGGAGCAACCCGGTAGCTATTGATACGACGAATGTAGATCCGGTACCTGACAAGCTTTTTACATCAGAAAGGTTTGATCCTGCCGCCGGTGCCGATATGGAGTGGTCACTGCCCGCTACCAACGGAAATTACCGAATCAACCTGTATTTTGCCGAGATCTGGCCGGGCGCCTATGCGACCGGAAAACGGCAGTTTGCTGTATCACTGGAGAATCAGGTTGATGATGTTATCGACGTGTACGGGCAGGCAGGAGCGAACAAGGCGATGGTGAAATCCTATGATGTACAGGTGACCGACGGCAATTTGTCGATCGGGTTTACACATAACGTGGAGAACCCGTCAATCAAGGCTATCGAGGTTGTATCTATAAACTGATCTATATATTCGACTATCGATTAATATCCAGCCGGCCAAATAGCCCTGCAAAACAATCCACCATCCACGTTCAGGGTTTGCCCGGTAATAAAGCCCGCTTTTGGGTCGCTCAACAGTAGCACCACATTGGCGACATCTTCGGGGGTGCCGATGCGTTGCAATGGTGTGAGCTCCGCCCAGCTGGCGCTGTAATCGTCGGTTTCACCGGCAGTGCGCTCCGTGGCAATTGCCCCCGGAGCGATGCAGTTTACCCGAATCCCCTGAGGTCCCAGATCCAGTGCAGCCGATTTGGTAAACATTTCAATACCGCCTTTGGCTGCTGAATAATCGATGAGTTTCGGAAATGCCAGTTTGTTGCACCCGGAACCGATATTGATCACCGAGCTGCCGGTGGGGGCAAGTTCGGCAAATTTTTTGGTCATCAGGAAACAACCGGTCAGATTGGTATTAATAGTATTTTTCCAGCGCTCTGCACTGAGTGTTTGCAGGGATGCCCAGGTTTGTACACCCGCGTTATTTACGAGCAAAGTGGCAGGCTGTAAGTACTTGTCCTGAACACTTTCAAAAAAAGCCTCCACAGCCATTTCGTCGCCGATATCTGCGCATAAAACAATAGATTCCCCACCATCTGCATTAATGCGCCCGGAGGTTTTTTGCGCCGTGTCGGCGTTCAGATCGTTAACCACAACTTTCCATTGGCGTTCAGCCAGCGCACGGGCTATGGCGCGTCCGATGCCGCCGCCGGCACCGGTAACGATAGCAATGGATGGGGAGTTGTTCAGGTCATTCATAATGCCGTAGTGCTTGCTGTCGAGGGTACAGTGCAGGATTCACCGTCTTTCCGGTAACCCGCTGCCCGGTTCTAAAGACTGCGCTGAATTAGCCGGCTGATTCACGGCTTGTGCGTTGAAAACTCCGGCGTCACGGGTATATCCACAGCGACGGCCGGTTTCCGTCAGGAATGTCAGCATTCCTGCCTGTGCTAAAAGGTACCATATAGCCTGACCCTGCGGCAGGTTGTGTTTACGGCATTCCTGCCCATACCCGCTATTATTGATGAGAGTCGTCTTTTTCCGGATCAGACATGAGCAACCAATTCCATTCTGTAAAACAACTGTTGAATGCGGCGATCGCCGTAGGGGAGCAGGTGGTAGTCAAAGGCTGGGTACGAACCAGGCGCGACTCGAAGGCCGGCATTTCATTTATTAATGTCTATGACGGTTCCTGTTTTGACGGGATTCAGGCCGTGGTGCCGGATACTGCGGCCTGTTACGAGTCGGTTGTGCTGAAACTCTCTGCCGGCTGCTCAGTCGAGGTGCGCGGTGAATTAGTGCAATCGCAGGGCAAAGGTCAGG
>JAHDHK010000001.1 GCA_020631335.1 Chromatiales bacterium | reverse complement strand
CAGGGTGGACAATACCAGGTGACCGGTTTGCGCTGCTTTGATTGCAATGCTCGCGGTTTCGAGGTCTCGAATCTCACCAACCATGATCACATCCGGATCCTGTCTGAGAAACGCTTTGAGTGCTTCAGCGAATGTCAGGCCGGCTTTAGGATTGACGTTAACCTGATTTATGCCAGCGAGGTTGATTTCCGCCGGGTCTTCTGCGGTAGAAATGTTGGTGTTCGGTGTATTGAGTATATTCAAGCCGGTGTAAAGTGATACGGTTTTACCACTACCTGTTGGCCCGGTGACCAGAATCATACCGTATGGATTGGACAGTGCGTCCATGTATCGTTTCTTCTGGACATCTTCATAGCCGAGTACATCGATACCCAGTTGCGCACTACTGGGATCAAGAATACGAAGTACCGTCTTTTCACCAAACAGGGTCGGGCAGGTATTCACACGAAAGTCGATCGCGCGATTCTTCGATATTTTCAGCTTGATACGGCCATCCTGAGGAACCCGTCGCTCGGAGATATCCATTCTGGACATAACCTTGAGTCGTGCTGTCAGGCGACCGGCCATGTTAAGAGGCGGTTCCGATACTGTTTGCAGAATACCGTCAATCCGGAAACGGATACGGAAAATCTTTTCATACGGCTCGATATGAATATCTGAAGCACCGCGTTTGATCGCATCCAGCAATACTTTATTTACGAATCGTACAATCGGGGTGTCATCGACGTCCGAAGTTTCTTCGTCGTCATCGCCGGCTTCTTCGTCTCCGAGTTCCATGTCGAAGCTTTCATCGAGTCCTGCACCGAGTGATCCGACGCCATCGCCCGAGGCGATCTGTTCAATCAAAGCGGCGAGTTTGTCTTCTTCAACCAGGATTGGCGTGATGTTCTGGCCCGAGCTGAACTTGATTTCATCCAGCGCTGCGGTGTTAGTCGGATCAGAAATAGCCACGTACAGTCTGCCGCCGCGCTGGAATATGGGCAGCGCATTGTTCTTGGTGACTGACTCTTCGTTGATGTGTTGCTTTGGCAGAGAGTCTGCAGACAGTGCGCTCAGGTCGAACAGGGCAAAGCCGAATTCCTGTGCCGCAATGTTAGCTATCCGTGTAGCGGAGATGTCCATGTGATGGACAAGGTGACTGATGAGTTGGCGTTTATTGGAGCTGGCATCAGCGAGAGCCTGAAGCGCGTCCTTTTCCGACAACACTTCTTCTTTTACCAGGCGCCGCGGCAGCCCTGATAGTGATTGTTTTGCGTCATTGGAAGTCGTAGTGTTGGCAGACATGTCTTCGCCTAAATTGGTTTGCCTAGATTGTTATAAGAGCCATCGGCAAATGCTTCTACAAACTGAACCCCGATTCTGATTCCATGAGTTAAATGAGTGATCTTTAACATGATCATCTGTCACGGCTGTCAGCGAAGGCATCGAAAAGCGGCAGTAATAGTGCCGAGTGTCGGGAGGATGGATTTATAGAAGCGAAGTTGCGACGGTGCGGGCCGTTGGGACGCAATCAGCGCGTTTGCGGTGGCGGTGAAAAATCACTGCATCACGCTTAGCGGCTCTGTTGTCATTCACATGGATATTGCGTTGCTGCAGATGGGTGCCGGCTATGCGCCGGGAATATCGGTTTTTGCAGGCGCGCCTGCCGCTCGTTTGTGACAGATAGTTGGCGCCATACAGGCAACCCTATCCACAACAGTTTGCATGCGCTAAGTGGTTTCAGGCCACAGGAGCGGTGCGGTCATATGCTGTGCGAAAGCCAAACTGCCGCTGTAACAGCGACAAAAGACAGATTTTGAAAATCCGGTTTGTGTTTCCCGTGATCAACCACCCGAGCCATGAATGGCTATCGGGTGCGGGAAATCTGCACGTTGTGCGAGGCGTGTGAACTTATCACAATGAAGCGGTGCGACTGACCGTCAGCGCGATTATTCCTGCCGGCAAAGTCGCGTGTCTATGCACGTGCTTGCAGCGGCCACTGTCCAGTCGAGTGTGTTACTCGTCGCATCCCAGGTGGGGATAAGAATGTAGTCAGCCTGGTCAACTTTTTCGGTGCCTACGGCTGTGATGGTGCCATCAGACACGGTAAGCAATGCCAGGTTTCCCTTGTTTGTTACCGAGTCGGGTATGCCGTTGGTGTTGTGATTGCAGCCTACGATCTCGTTCCTGTCCTGAACACAAAGACCCACCGCGGACTTGAAGGTGGTGGTCTGGTTGATAACATCTGAGAACTTTGCACGCTTGGTATAGTTGCCGTACATGGGCGAGGCTACCGATGCAAGAATTCCGATAATCGCCATCACTATCATCAATTCTATCAGGGTGAAACCGACGTGCTTATTCATGAGATAGTTTTCCGCGATGCACTGGTTTAAACCAGCGTCCTTATTGTTTTTTAGCTAAAAAGCATGTGCAGGCAAGCTTAGTTGTGCCTTTTGCGTTACCCGGAATTTGTCATTTCCGGGCCTGAGTCGATTCGGTTTGGTAATGTGGTGGAGCCAATTGCCTGTGTACGAAGCCTTATGCATAACGTGCGCGGTTTGCTTAGCAGCGTGTAATGCTTTGAGCTGCTAGCCTTCCTTGCAGAGTTGTGCTTCACCACAGGTGCTGGCTGCGTCTACCACCCAGTCGAGAGTGTTGGTAGAGGCGGTCCATGTAGGCGTCAGAATGAAGTCTGCGTTATCTACCTCACCATTACCGATGGCGGTAATCTGGCCGTCTGATACTGTCAGAGAGGCGAGATCTCCCTTGTTTGCGATTGCGTTCGGGATGCCATTGGTGTTGTGGTCGCAGCCGACGTTGGTGTTGTTGTCCTGAACGCACAGGGACACCGCTGTTTTGTACGTGGACGTCTGGTTAATGACGTCTGCGAATTTGGCGCGCTTGGTGTAGTTGCCATACATCGGCACTGCCACCGATGCCAGGATTCCAATGATTGCGATTACAATCATTAACTCAATCAGAGTGAAACCGTTGAACTTTTTCATGGGACAGTGATCCGCGATGAGCAGGTTTTCAGCTGCTGCTTTGTAGGGAGTTGGAAAAATATCGAATGAGTAAAACTTCAGGCCAGGGTCTTTGTCTGGCCGAATATTAAACTGTGGCAACTCGTTCCAGAGTGCCTGTTACCCTGAGTCGGGTAAAAGCCGGGGTGAAGCACTCACCCCGGCAGGCTACAACTGTCATCGAAGGTTGATTATTAACCTTCTTTACACAGGTTAGCTTCACCACAAGTACTGGAAGCATCAACAACCCAATCCAGTGTGTTTGTAGAAGCAGTCCAGGTAGGAGTGAGAATGTAAGTCTCGGAATCTACCTGAGTAGAACCAGTGGCAGTGATAGTACCGTTGGCAACAGTCAGTGAGGCCAGGTCACCGTTGTTAGTGATGGTGTTAGGAATACCGTTGGTGTTGTGATCACAACCGCCAGTCTGGTTCAGATCCTGAACACACAGAGAAACCGCTGCTTTGTAAGGTGCAGTCTGGTTTACAACGTCAGCGAACTTAGCTCGCTTTGTGTACTGACCGTACTGAGGAACGGCGACTGCCGCCAGAATACCGATGATCGCAATCACAATCATCAATTCGATGAGTGTGAAGCCTTTTTGTGCTTGCTTGAGCATATACCTGTCTCCAGAGAAGTATAGGAATTAAACGTTTAGATTTTTATAGAATGGGCAAAGACCCATCAAAGGCTTTATCGCCAGCAATTCGGGTTTCTTAATGATTCTGCGAGGAGACAGTGGGGATGTGGTGTTTTGCTGGTAGCAAGTCACCACTAAAACGCTTTTGTTTTAGTGGCTTAGGTTGGTGTGTGAGAGGGGTCAGCTTTTACAATAAATCTTTGTCATGGCAGTCAATGAATTGTCTGCCGTTGCGATTTTTAACCTTGTACAGCGCCCAACACTCGCAGATCCGGGTGATCTGGCTGCTCGTTTTTAAGCGTTTTTACGGTTTGCGCTGCCAGCTCCCGGTTGCCCAGCGCCAGGTGCGCTCGCGCCAGTAATGCCAGACCGTCTGCGGTGTGAGTCGATTCCGGGTAGGTTTCCAGCATTGCATTGACCCGGTTAATGGTGGCGACCATGGCACTACGGCCGAAATAATACTCTGCTGTGTTGAGCTCATGCAGTGCCATTGCATTGCGCAGAGTGGCCATGCGGGATTTTGAATCTTCGCTGTATGAGCTTTGTGGATATCGATTGACCAGTGTGGAGAAGTCGTTGAATGAAAGCCGAAGCGCTGACTGATCGAGCCGCTCGAGCTTTCTTGACACCAGGCTTTCGAAAATTGACCGACCGCGCGTGAAATTGGCCAGCCCTTTTATGTAATAAGCATAATCGGCTTTTTCGTGCTGTGGATAGAGCTTTAGAAAGCGATCAGCGGCGGCAATTGCACTTTGATGCTCATTCAGTTTGTAGTAGGCGTAGGCTATATCAAGTCGTGCCTGCGCTGCGCGGTCACTAAAGGGATGAGTAGCTTCCAGGTTTTCAAAATTGCTCAGTGCCGACTCGTATTGCTCGCGATCGAGCAGCACCCGGGCTTTCTGATACATTTCTTCCGGGGATCCGGCTTCCGGTTCAGTGGTCGCTGCATCCACTGGTAATGGGCCCGGGTCGTCTTCTTTTTTGAGCCCGGTGCTGCACCCGGTTGCCAGAATACAAACTGCGAGAAGTGAAAGTGCCGTTTTTATCATAAGAGGTTCGTCTGACTGGCTGGAAACACTATTATAAGAGCGCAGGGTACACTGTCGCTTGCGATCCAGTCAGTCTCGCGCCTGCTGTAATAAACCCGTCTCCCGCCAGGGCATCAAATACGGAGCATAACTCATCTCTGAGCAGATTCATTTTGAAGTCCCGCTGACCCTGTCCGGCTCTCGTGTTGATCAGGTGCTGGCTGGTGAACTACAACAATATTCCCGTGCGCGACTGCAGGCCTGGCTGAAAACCGGGGCGATTGTAGTTGACGGGCAGGTCGTTGAGCCCAAAAAAAAGGTCCGGGGCGGCGAGTTGATTACCGGTTCGCTCACACTGCCGGACGAATCCGCGGAGGTGGTGCCCGAAGATATTCCGGTGGACATCGTTTTTGAAGATGATTCGCTGATGGTGCTGAACAAGCCGGCCGGGCTGGTGATGCACATTGCACCGGGAAACTATCGGGGCACTTTGCAGAATGCATTGCTGTATCACCGCCCGCAGATTGCAGCCGTCCCGCGAGCGGGTATTGTTCACCGGCTGGATAAAGACACCAGCGGACTGGTCATGGTTGCTAAGAGCCTTGAATCACATCACCTCCTGGTGCAACAGCTTCAGGCGCGCACAGTGCATCGCGTTTACGATGCGATTGTGACCGGCGTGCCGGTTGCCGGCGATACCATTGATGCCCCCATTGGCAGGCACCCGGTGGACCGGAAAAAAATGGCGGTGGTGGAGTCGGGCAAGCCGGCGGTGACTCACTTCAGAATAGCGGCAAAGTTCAAACGGCATTGCCATGTTCGAGTGCAGCTGGAAACCGGCCGAACCCACCAGATCCGCGTGCATATGGCGCATATCCGGTATCCGTTAATTGGTGATGATATCTATGCAGGCAGACGGCAGATTCCCGGTGGTGTCAGTGATGAAACGAAAGCGGCAGTGGTGAGGTTCCCCCGTCAGGCACTGCACGCAGCTGAGCTGGGGATTGAGCATCCGCAAAGTGGTGAGCAGATGCGCTGGCAGGCCTCCTTACCGGATGATATGCAGGTGTTGCTCGCGACACTCGGGAAAGACAATCAGCCGTGAATAAATACATCTATCCGGAATGGTCTGTCCCCGGGCAGGTCAAGTCGGCAAGTTCAACCCGGCTGGACGGTGTCAGTAAGGCCCCGTTTGACAGCTTTAATCTTGGGAAGCATGTAGCAGACTGCCCGGATGACGTTCAGACCAACCGCGACCGGCTGGCAGTAGATCTGCAACTGCCGTCCCCCATTCAATGGCTGAATCAGGTGCATGAGGCCGAGGTGCTTTATTTCCCTGCAGCGGGCAACAGTGTGCCCACGGCCGATGCCGCATGGACTGATCGACCGGGTTGTGTACTGAGCGTAATGACAGCAGATTGCCTGCCTGTGTTGATTGCTGACAGGTCAGGCAGTTGTGTGGCGGCAGTGCACGGCGGCTGGCGGGGCTTGCATGCAGACATTATTCAAAAAACGATAGCGTCCCTGCCGGTTGGGGCAAGTGAATTGTCTGCGTGGCTGGGGCCTGCCATCGGGCCGCTGGCATTTGAAGTCGGTGCCGAGGTAAAAAGTGCATTCACCGATGTCAGCAAGTCGTTTGAGTCGTGTTTCAATGCAGGGCCCGCACCGGACAAGTATCTGGCGGACATCTTTGCTATCGGCACGAAGTACCTGAATAACGCGGGCGTGCATCAGGTGACTGGTGGTTATCGCTGTACTTATCAAGATCAGCAACACTTTTTTTCACATCGAAGAGATGCCGGCCGAACCGGGCGCATGGCAACATTGATCTGGATTCAGCCCAACTAAGCGTTGAAGCACTATTGCGTCATTACCGGAGTCTTTAATTTGCGGGCATGAGTTATTGATTTATTTTCGGGCAACCGCATTTTCAGTGACATAGAAACAGATTGTCAGGGGTACAACCTATGCGAATGGACAAATTAACCAGTAAGTTTCAACAAGCGCTGCAAGATGCGCAGTCTCTTGCGGTAGGGCGTGAGCATCAGTTTATTGAGCCCGCGCATTTAATGATCTCGTTTCTGGATCAGCAGGGCGGCAGTATCAGGCATCTGCTGACACAGGCATCGGTTGACGTCAATGGTCTTCGCTCTGCACTGGGAAAAGTGATTGATCGATTACCACAAGTCAGTGGTGCCGGTGAGATGCACATCTCAAAAGAACTTGCCGGTCTTTTAAACGGTGCGGACAAACTGTCGCAAAAAAAGAACGACCAGTTCATCTCCAGTGAGCTTTTTGTTCTGGCGGCTATGGAAGACAAAAAATCGGAGCTTGCTTCACTGATCAAACAATTCGGCGGCAATGCTGTTCGCATTGGTGAGGTGATCGAAAACATCCGTGGTGGTCAGCCTGTTTCAGATCAGAATGCAGAAGAACATCGCCAGGCGCTGGAAAAATACACAATTGATCTGACTGAGCGTGCCGAGCAAGGCAAGCTCGACCCTGTTATCGGTCGCGATGATGAGATTCGTCGAGCTATTCAGATTCTACAGCGCCGCACCAAAAACAACCCGGTGATGATAGGTGAGCCCGGTGTAGGCAAGACCGCTATTATTGAAGGGCTGGCGCAACGCATTGTCAAAGGTGAAGTGCCTGAGGGGGTAAAAGGCAAGCGTTTGTTATCGCTTGACCTTGCGGGTTTAATCGCCGGTACCAAGTTCCGCGGTGAATTTGAAGAAAGACTAAAAGCCTTGTTGAATGATCTGAGTAAGCAGGAAGGGCAGGTCATTCTGTTTATCGACGAAATTCACATGATGGTCGGTGCTGGTAAAGCAGAAGGTTCAATGGATGCGGGCAATATGTTAAAGCCGGCTCTGGCCAGAGGTGAATTGCATTGTATCGGCGCTACTACACTGGATGAGTATCGAGAATACATTGAAGAAGATGCTGCACTGGAAAGACGCTTTCAAAAAATTCTGGTAGATGAGCCCAGTGTTGAAGACACTATTGCGATTTTGCGTGGGCTTAAGGAGCGCTATGAAGTGCATCACGGTGTTGATATTACCGACCCCGCGATTATCTCTGCGGCCACGCTGTCTAACCGTTATATCGCCGACAGGCAGTTGCCTGACAAGGCGATAGATCTTATTGACGAGGCCGCCAGTCGAATACGTATGGAAATCGATTCCAAGCCGGAGGCGATGGATATCCTTGAGCGTCGAATTATTCAACTGAAAATTGAAAGAGAAGCGCTTTCCAAAGAAGAAGACGAAGCATCCCGAAAAAGACTGGCTGAACTGGATACAAGAATCGGTGATAAAGAAAAAGAATATTCTGATCTGGAAGAAATCTGGAATGCAGAAAAAGCGGCTGTGCAGGGCAGCACACATTTAAAAGAAGCACTCGAGCGCGCGCGTGTAGACCTTGAAACAGCAACGCGTGCCAGAGATTTTGAGCGTATGTCCGAGTTGCAGTACGGCCGCATACCAGAACTCGAGAAACAACTTGCGGCACAGAGCGAATCTTCCGCGCAAACCGATTTTCAGTTGCTTAGAAATAGCGTGTCTGAAGATGAAATTGCCGAAGTGGTGGCGCGCTGGACAGGAATACCCGTTAACCGGATGCTAGAGGGCGAACGCGAAAAACTGCTGCGTATGGAAGAGGAAATCGGTAAGCGTGTTATCGGTCAGGTAGAAGCGGTGACTGCCGTATCCAACGCCGTACGTCGATCCCGTGCGGGCCTCGCACCACCGGAAAGACCCAATGGTTCGTTTCTTTTTCTGGGGCCAACCGGTGTCGGTAAAACCGAATTAACTAAAGCGCTGGCTGAGTTTCTTTTCGATAGCTCTGATGCGTTGATTCGGCTGGATATGTCTGAGTTTATGGAGAAGCATTCTGTGGCGCGTATGATCGGCGCACCACCGGGTTACGTCGGCCATGAAGAAGGCGGGTATTTAACGGAGGCGGTCAGGCGTCGACCGTATTCGGTGATACTTCTGGATGAAGTTGAAAAGGCGCACCCTGACGTTTTTAATATTCTGTTGCAGGTACTCGATGACGGTCGTTTGACCGACGGGCAGGGACGTACAGTCGATTTCCGTCATACGGTAGTGGTAATGACGTCTAATCTGGGTAGTCATGTGATTCAGGAAAAAGCAGGCGCGGCAAATTACGATGATATGAAAAACGCGGTCATGGAAATTGTCGGCTCGCACTTTCGGCCCGAGTTTTTAAACCGGATTGATGACCTTGTCGTGTTCCATCCGTTGGAGCGCGAACATATCCGGAAGATCACCGGCATTCAGGTGGGGCAGCTTGCCAGACGTTTGCTGGCAAACGGTATCACTATCGACGTCACCGATGCGACGCTCGATCTACTGGGAAATGCCGGCTTCGATCCTGTGTATGGTGCAAGACCATTGCGCCGGGCCATCCAGGATCGATTGGAAAACCGTCTGGCGCGGGAAATTCTCAGTGGCGCATTTGCCACTGGAGATACGATATTAATAGATACCCGCGACGGTGAACTGGTCTTTGAAGAGCAGGCTAAAGACGCCGCCTGATCGCACATGAGCACCGGTCCGCAGTGCAGGCATTGCCCTTCGCTGTGGACCGTTTGCCCGGCCCGGTAGTATCAGTAGAAATAAATTTGTTTAGCGAGTGTTTGGATGCAGCCAACAACAAAGGCTGTTCACTTGCTTACGGATGAGATGCCTGAACCACAATAGCGGTGATGTTGTCGCGTCCGCCTCGATCAAGTGCGAGTTCAACCATACTGTCGAGTGACTCATCGACTGTGATCAATCCCATTGCACCGGCGATTTCATCCTGACTGACATCTTTAAACAGGCCATCGGTACAAATAAGATAGCGGTCACCCGGCTGGACCTTGTGCTGGTTGATGTCTATTTCGAGCTCGTGATGCACGCCAACTGCACGGGTTATAATGTTGGATGAGGGGTGTTGTTCCATTTCGTCGCGGCTGAGTTCGCCGAGCGTTACCAGTTCCTGCACATAGCTGTGGTCTTCGGTCAGTTGCACCAGTCCGTCACCTCTGAAGCGATAAATTCTGCTGTCACCGGCCCAGATAAAGTAAGCATCATTATTATGGATATACAACGCGGCGACGGTTGTGCCCATGATTTTGCCGCTGGCTTCGTCGCGACAAATATCGTTTGCTTTGAGCAGTCTCGCTTTGATGTCTTCCAGGCATTCTTCGGCGGATGCACTGGCGGTGAATCCGGCCAGTTGCTCAATCACGGTTCTGCTGGCTTTGTCGCCAAAGCTGTGTCCGCCCATGCCGTCGGCAACCACCCACAGCGAATTCTCCCGTGAGTCCAGGTGCGCATCTTCGTTGACTGTGCGCACGTTGCCTGTTTCTGAAGCGCTTACCGAATGCCAGGTGATCTGCTGCACAGCCGGCTCGGATGACGGTTCGTCTTTTTCGGTTATGGTTCCGTCAGTGGCCATCTGGTTGGTTTCGTTAATGGATCAACTACTGTCGATGCCAGCTGCTTGTCACATGTATAATTGAGAGATCGCACAGTGGTGATGTTCTGCCACCAGCGGATGGATGTCGACAAGATGACACAGCGTTGCCTGCTCTCGACGATCGACAGATAGTATAGATCAATTTTATTCTTGTCATTACAGGAAAATCTTCTTCATGAGCGTTCGCACTCGATTTGCGCCCAGCCCGACCGGCTATCTGCACCTGGGCGGTGCCCGTACGGCACTGTTTAACTGGCTACTCGCCAGACAGAGTGGCGGGCAGTTTGTGTTAAGGGTGGAAGACACCGACCGCGAGCGTTCTACCGATGAGTCGGTTCAGGTTATTCTGGACGGCATGGAATGGCTCGGGCTGGACTATGACGAAGGGCCGTTTTTCCAGACCGACCGATACGATCACTATCGTGCAGTCGCGCAGCAGCTGCTTGAGAGCGGTCACGCCTATCATTGCTACTGCAGCAAAGAAAGAATTGAAGAGATGCGCGAAACCGCGCGCCGCGAAAAGCGCAAACCGCGTTACGATGGCACCTGCCGACACCGCAGCGAACCGGTACCCGGGGTTGAGCCGGTATTGCGGTTTAAAACACCGCTGGATGGGTCGGTGATTATCGATGATCTGGTCAAAGGTAAGATCGAAATCGATAACGCGGAACTGGATGATCTGATTATCCGGCGATCAGACGGAAATCCGACGTACAACCTGACCGTCGTTGCTGATGATATAGAAATGGGCATTACGCATGTGGTTCGCGGTGATGACCACATTAATAACACACCACGTCAGATCCATATTTTCAATGCGCTGGGTGCAACCTTGCCAAAGTTCGCACACTTGCCAATGATACTCGGTGAAGATGGTAAACGTATGTCAAAGCGACATGGAGCAGTCAGTGTGACCCAGTATCGGGAAGAGGGCATTCTGCCCGCAGCGCTGCTTAACTATCTGGCCAGGCTGGGATGGTCTTATGGAGATCAGGAGCTGTTCACGCTGCAGGAACTGACGGAGAAATTCTCGTTTGAAGGCTGCCAGCGCTCCGGTTCCGTGTTTGATATTAATAAGCTGAAATGGGTGAACCAGCAGCATCTGAGTGAGCTTGATGAAAATGCATTGGGTGAAATACTGCAGCGGGCATTGATCGCAGACAACATAGATTCTGCCAACGGGCCTGAACCGGGAAAGCTTGCGCTGCTGTTGCGTGATCGATCTCAAACGACAAAAGAGATGGTTGCTCAGGCGTTGATTTACTATTGCGACGACATTGAATATGACGCCAAAGCTGCTCAAAAGCAGCTTCGACCGGTTGCTTTGCCAGTACTGGAAGCCATCAGCGAGTCGTTGAAGCATACATCGTCATGGGATGCCACTGCATTGAAAGCCCGACTGGAACAGGTTGCCACTGAGCTTGAAGTCGGATTCGGTAAAATCGGTCAGCCGTTGCGAGTGGCACTTACCGGAGGCAGCGCATCGCCTGATATTGCCGAAACACTGCAGATGATCGGAAAAGACAGATCTGTCGCACGTGTTGGCAAGGCTATTGAATACGTGAAGGCACGAAGTCAGGCATCTTAAACGTGTTTAATAGTGAAGCGGTTATGCTGCCTTGCATTGACAGTTAACCAAACTCTGTTTACGATCCACCTTTGTTCGGGGCTATAGCTCAGCTGGGAGAGCGCCTGCATGGCATGCAGGAGGTCGGCGGTTCGATCCCGCCTAGCTCCACCAAATTCCCAAAGTCAGTTAAGCCGGAGTCAATTGCTCCGGCGCGTGTTCACGGTTGGTTAGGTTGTCTTACAACCTTTTATTCCTGCCCTGGTTTCGTCAGTTCGATTTCCAGGTCCATTAGCTTCTCAGCAATGATGTCGGGATCCACCACATAGGTTCCTGCGTTAATCGCAGCTTTTATTTTTCTTACTTTCTCATTGTCCACAATCGACTCCTGCTCGATGTGATTCAGCAGACCATCAGTGCGGCGGTTGTGCACATCAGATGGCTTGCCGGCAGATTGCTCCGCGGTTGATGTTTGCTGACGGCGTCCTTGCAGACGTCTTCTTTTGCCAGCCTGGCTGAAATCGGCAGTAACGGTTTGGCCCGGAGCAGGTTTGGTCACAGCGACCCTTCCTTTCCGACCGTGTTGCGCCAGATTTCGTGCTGCAGGATAACGGCGTTACCATTGCTTTCTTGATCAGAAAACAGCTGGTTTGTCTGCTCAATGAGAAGTGAAACGTAGTTCAAGGCAAGGCGCTCAAGAGATCAAAATGTCTGTCGGGTGTTGATTAAATATAGCAGGTTACGTTAATAGCGAGTTGGCAATCTCTATCTGTCGTTGCTTGAGGGTCAGTGCCGAACTAAAATCTAGCGCAAAGCTAAATATCCGATTTTTTTAGAAAATTTGCCTGGGAAACACCTGCGCAGCCAGACTTTTGAAAATGAATGCACGGCTGCGGCCGGGCGGGCAGGGCGGTTTTCCGGCCGAAGTCTGTATGACAAAGTCGCACTGTAGTCACGAAAGTCAAAATGCCGTCTATACTCCCAGTGATCTTTAGCTGACTGCTGTGTACCTCACACGGCGGTCGTATCCATATTTCGACTCAACCGGACCATTCAATGGGGAAAACAAAACAAAATCAAATTCTGGTTATCGATTCGGACAGCGAACGTGCTCAAAAGCTGTTGCATCAGCTCGAATTTGTTGACTACGAAGCCAAGGCGATCAGTTCGCCTGCGTTGCTTGAGGGATACCCCGGTCTCTCTGAAAAGCTTGCGCTTATCATTGGCAATTGTCCGGGTATTCTCGATCATCTGCAGAAGATTCGCGCTTCAGTAGAGCGTTGTCCGCCATTTATTCTGGTTTCCGGCAATACTCCGCTCGATATCACGGCAGAGCAGGTTGAAAATAATTTTCTGGGTTGTATTACCGCGGACACTAAGTTTTCCGATCTCTCTAATGTGCTTCATCGCGCAGAGGTGGAAGCCGGTGTCGTCAGGGAAGAGCCGCAAACCCCGGTAGCAAAAGCTGCTGCGGCGCCGACCCAGGCTCAGTCCCCGGAATTATTCCGCAGCCTTGTCGGCAATAGCCGTGAAACCCGGCGTGTTCGCAAAATGATCGAGCAGGTAGCTCCCACTGAAGCCACTGTGCTGATTCTTGGAGAGTCCGGCACCGGCAAAGAGGTGGTCGCGCGCAATATTCACTACCACTCCCAGCGTCGCTCGAAGCCGTTTGTGCCGATCAATTGCGGTGCAATCCCCAGCGAGTTGCTCGAAAGCGAGTTGTTCGGGCATGAGAAAGGCTCTTTCACCGGTGCAATCGGTGCACGACAGGGCAGATTTGAACTGGCTCAGGGCGGGACAATATTCCTCGATGAGATTGGTGATATGCCTCTGCCTATGCAGGTGAAATTACTGCGGGTTATCCAGGAGCGATCTTTTGAGCGGGTGGGTAGTAACAAGAGCATCAAGTGCGACGTCAGAATAGTCGCAGCAACACACCGTAACCTCGAAAAGCATATCGCCGAGGGGAAGTTCCGCGAAGATCTCTACTACCGTCTGAATGTGTTCCCGGTCGAAATGCCGAGGCTGAAAGATCGTGTGGAAGATCTGCCGCTGTTGATTAATGAGCTGATTACCCGGCTTGAGCATGAAAAAAATGCGTCAGTTCGCCTGACTCCTGCAGCTGTGATGGCGCTTTGCAATTACAACTGGCCGGGTAATGTCCGGGAATTGGCAAACCTGATGGAGAGACTGACTATTCTTCACCCGCACGGGGTTGTTGATGTTAAAGATCTCCCGTCTAAGGTCGTGCCGAATCAGTCGGGTGGCAGTGACATTGAAGAGGTGCCTGTTGCGATGGACGGTGAGCAACTCGGTGGTGCACCTGCCTTGCCGATGTTAAGCAAGCCCAGGCTCCCCCGCGATGGTATCGATTTAAAGCAGCATCTCACTGATATTGAAGTCAGTCTGATCCAGCAGGCGCTCGATGATTGCAACGGCGTGGTGGCCCATGCTGCCAAGAAGCTTCAGATTCGCCGCACGACGCTGGTTGAGAAAATGCGAAAGTACCGCATTCAACGACCTGAAGAAGCACCAGCGACGTCTGACACACCGACAGTTTGATGAGTAGTTGATGGTGCCTGCGTTGCCCGTTTGAACAGGGCACAATGCTTGCGTTGGAGGCAGCAATTCCAAGGATTGCTGCCTCTTGCTTTCAGAAAATGAGCTTGTCGAGCTACTCGATCAGTTAAAACTCGGTGCGTTGCACGGTGTGGCCAGCGAGACTGACCCTGTCGGGCACTGGCCGGTGTTAATTGGTGATGGGTTGTGTCTGAGCCTGCAGTCCGCTGCACGTGACGAATTTGCGCGTCAACCTGACAAAATTACGGTGGTAGATGGCATTAACGACGGCATGACGCTCTCGGCCATTTGTGCGGACTATTGGCAGGTCCACCATGTCAGTACCGGGCTGCATGACCGAAGCATTCTGATCGGTTACGACAGAGGTTGCCTGGAGATATTCCCCCACCTGCACGATTTATCACACAGCGTCGTGGGACCTGAAGATTCCGCTGGTCAATCCAGTGTGGCCTACGATTTCTCACTGGCCGTGGCTGCGTCCCTTGATCCTGCTGCACACCTCGACGGAATAGACCATCCGGTGGCTTTTCTGCCGCTGGAATTCAATCCAGATACCCGGCTAGCCGGTGGCTGGCGCATTCGTGTGGATGCTTTTGGTAAATGCGGTGAGTTTTTCATCGGGCTGTTAAATCCGCTTACGCAGATGACCCACGCCCGCAGTCCATGTTGTCCGGTCGAGGCAGAGATTGTTGTCAAGCCGGGTACACTGAGCCGCATGGCTGACTCCAGCGTACTGACCGTCACCTTATCGGCACCACAGCAGATGGTTCAGTATTTTCCGAACCAGGTTAAATTGTTTGAACTTGAGCCTGTGCACGCAGATTTAGTCGGCAAGCCTCTAGCGGTGAAGAGCAAGTGCGTTGAAACACCGGCACTTGATTTAATGGTGCAGAAATCCTTGCAGTTGACTGCTGACGATTTATATCTGCTGCTGGTGGAGGCGATGGGGGCGGGGTCTTCGTTGCGACTTCGTTTCGATTCCGGCACCGATAATCCGGAGCAGTGCGCACTGACAGATGGAAAAAGCCTGCGGTGTCTGGCGATTAATGATCTGCCTATAAAAAACGCTGAATTGACATTGTGCAGCGGCGAACTCGTTGTGGTTGTCAAAGAATAGCGCCGCAACTGGCGACTGGTGATTTAGCTGCGCCGTTTCAGCAGACGAATCCGCACGATTGTTACACGGCAAATGTGAGCCGGTTCATGTTTTTTCCTCTACTGATTTTGATTCCCTGTGCCGGTTTGCAAGTGAAATTCAGGTGCATCACGTTTTGACTCATTAGCTGATAATTGTACTGAGCGTGGCCTGTCGATTGCTTTTTTGAATATAGGTGTTGTCCAACCGTAAACAATCTAAGCAATCTTCTGAAGAGTTATCTGGAAGTTTCTAATTTTATTAAGAAAGTGCTGGGCTGGCCGAGGGTGAAAATCCGGCCGGTAATTGCTGCGGAAAGATGAAAATTATAAAAAAAGATCGTTACAAGATCTGACGCTACTTTGAACAAGATATGGGAGCAACAATGGTGTCGAGTGCTACTGCGCTGACGACAGAGAACGTGATCATCCCGCAAAGACCTACCACTCCTGTGCAGGTCATTGCGGTAACCGGAGGAAAGGGCGGTGTCGGCAAATCCAGTATTGCTGTAAACCTTGCGCTGGAACTTGGCCGTCTCGAACGCTCAGTACTAATAATGGACGCTGATCTTGGGCTTGCGAATATTGATGTGTTGTGTGGTCTTAGCCCCAGCGGCACGCTTGAAGACGTATTCAACGGAACCCGCGCACTGGACGAGATTCTCGTCAAGCTTGATCAACAGGTGAGTGTGATGCCGGCCAGCAGCGGGGCCCATTCAATTACCTCTTTGTCTCACAAAGAATATGGAGGATTAATACAGGCATTCAATAGTCTGCAGGCCCCGGTTGATACGATGGTTATTGATACATCTGCCGGAATAACAGACCAGGTGACTGCATTTTGCAGTGCGGCTCGTGAGGTGCTTGTCGTTGTGTGTGATGAGCCGACGTCGATCACAGATGCCTACTCAATGATTAAAGTTCTGCATCGTGAATTCAATGTGAATCGGTTTAATGTAGTAGTGAATAAAGTGTCGTCGAATCAACAGGGCATAGATCTTTTCAATAAAATCCTGAAGGTTGCCGACAATAATCTAAACGTGATGTTAAATTTTCTGGGTTCCGTACCTCAGGACGAGTACCTGCAACAAAGCGTTCAAGCCAGGAGGCCGGTGGTTGATTCTTTTCCGAGATCAAAATCAGCACTAGCACTCAAAAAACTGGCTAAAAAAATACATGGCTGGCCAGAGCCGAAACATCCTATCGGACACGTAGAGTTTTTTATTGAAAGACTCGTCAGCCACAGTATCAGCACAGGTATGATTGAATGAATGCTCATGCAATGTACAACGACGTCGAGCTTGTCTCCGATGACCAGCTCGTCACTCAGCATGCCAAGCTGGTTAAAAGAATTGCCTTCCATCTGATGCACCGGCTTCCGCCGAATGTTCAGGCGGAGGATCTGATTCAGGCCGGTATGATTGGACTGATCGAAGCTTCAAGGCAGTACGATCCAACGCAGGGAGCAAGTTTCGAAACCTACGCAGGTATCCGGGTACGGGGTGCGATGCTCGATGAAATTCGACGCTCGGACTGGACACCTCGCTCAGTACATCGAAAATCAAGAGAAGCAGCAGAAGCGCTTCGTCATATCGAGCAGGAAACGGGGCGCGACGCGGTCGATACCGAGGTGGCTTCGCGTCTGGGTATATCGCTCAGCGCGTACCATCAAATACTGACCGAAAGTATGTCTGCGCACATATTCAGCTTTGATCAGCCTGACGAAAACACCGGTGAGACGATTGCTTTGCCCGAGAGCAAGGATATTGGTCCATCCGAAAACATGTATCGCAAGAGTTTTAAAACAGCACTCGCCAACGCCATCAAAAACCTGCCGGAGCGTGAGAGCCTGGTGATGTCGCTGTATTACGATGAAGACCTAAATTTGCGCGAAATTGGTGAGATTCTGGGGGTCAGCGAAAGCCGGGTATGTCAAATACACGGTCAGGCACTGATCCGGCTAAAAGCTCGATTGTCAGACTGGACAGCAATAGAACCAGACTAAAATCGTTATTCAAAAGTAGAAAATTCCAAGCGCTCCAGTTTTCTGGAGCGCTTTTTGCATTAATGAAGCCCGTTTTTTTTGATTTCGGAAAGAGGACATGACAGCTTTATCGGAGTTGGTGGAACCAGCTCTTGAAAAACCACCCGTTGCCGCACAAGTCGGCGAAAAACGAGTTCAAACGGAGTCTATAACGGCGATCCATGCGAGCTCGCTTTATCGTCATTTGGATGTGGGTGAGTTGTTTAACGAGTTCTGGGCGCGACTTTGCCAGCCACTTCCCGGTGTGCACATCAGCCTGGAGAACCCGGGGCTCGAGCTGTCGCTGGATACGGCAGAACTGGATACATCAGACACATCCTGTGTCGTCCCTAGCCGCAGTTTCATTCTGCGCTACCCGCTGGCATTTGAAGAGCAGTCGCTCGGTGTGCTGGTGGTCCGGCGTGACCATCAATTTTTGTCATCTGAAATCAAAAAGGCAAATTTCCTTGTCGAGTCTTTCTGCGGGCCGTTAAACAATGCGTTGAAGTATCTGCGCGTGTGGCAGTCCGCTTATCACGATGCATTAACCGGTGTCAGAAACAGAGCATCACTGGATTTGTTGCTGTCCGGGGCCGAGCAAGCTCATTCCGTACATTCTATGCTCGTGTGCGATGTCGATAGTTTTAAGTTGATCAACGATCAATACGGCCATGCAACCGGTGATCATGTGCTGTGCGAATTCGCCCGGTTACTGACCGTGCAGGCCGGTTGTGAGGGTTCTGTCTATCGCTATGGCGGCGATGAATTTGTGATTGCCTTTCGCCGCAGCGCTGCTGACGGGGGCTTGCACAGAGCAGATGCTATTCGACGCGCGGTTCAGGACCTGACCGTAGTCACGGATTGCCATCGCATTTCAATTACCACCACTATCGGTCTGACGAAAGTTAATCGTGCAGAGGCACTGGATGAGAGTTTTCTGCGCGCAGACAGTGCCTTGCTGATGGGAAAACGTCAGGGTAAGAATGTCGTCGTTCAATTTTAGATCGATTGCAAAAAAGAACCGTTAATCTGCCGCTCGACAGTTGACAATTTGCTCGTGGAGCTCTATATTTCGCCGCTTGCTGTTGCAAGCCTGCGTCCCCTTCGTCTAGAGGCCTAGGACACCGCCCTTTCACGGCGGTAACAGGGGTTCGAATCCCCTAGGGGACGCCATTATCTACTCCCGCCTCTGCAACGCTCCGAACGCGTCGTGTTGTTCGACTTCAAATACCCATTCTCTTTAATACGTGTCAGAATAGCCGCAATGGCGGCGCCTTTCGTCTGTTCGAAGGCCCACCTGTGCGTTATGGATAACGCCGACACATGTCGGGTACCTAGGGAGGGTACGGTAAAAGAAATCCATCCTTCGAGAGAGTGAATATGAAAAAGTTAATTCTACCTACATTAGTTGCAGCCAGCCTTGGCGCGGCGGGACTATCGCAGGCCGGCGGACATGCCGACGTTAAGATCGGCGTTTTTCTGGGCCTCACCGGTCCAATCGAATCGCTGGTGGCAAATATGGCACCCGGTGCCGAGCAGGCGATTGCCGAAGTTTCTGATTCCGGGAAATTTCTCGACGGTAAAACAGTCGAAGCAATCAGAGCAGATACCACCTGCATCGACGCGGCGGCTGCCACCGCAGCGATCGAGCGACTGATTACCTCTGATAAAGTCTCAGGCGTCGTTGGTGGTGATTGCTCCGGTGTGACTACCGCTGCACTGACCAATGTCGCTGTCCCTAACGGCATGGTGATGATTTCACCTTCAGCCACTTCTCCGGCGCTTTCCACCGTTGAAGATAACGGCCTGTTTTTCAGAACCGCACCTTCCGATGCACGGCAGGGAGTCGTGATGACCGAAGTCATCATGGACCGTGGTATAAAAGAAGTTGCAGTAACCTACACCAACAACGATTACGGTAAAGGTCTGGCAGATGCATTCCAGACAGCGTTTGAAGCCGCCGGTGGCACAGTCACGATTTCAGCCTCTCACGAAGATGGCAAAGCAGACTACGCCGCTGAAGTCGGTGCACTGGCTTCCGCCGGTGGTGAAGTGCTGGTCGTTGCCGGTTACATTGATCAGGGTGGTAAAGGCATTATTCAGGGATCACTGGATACAGGCGCTTTTGATACTTTCGTATTGCCTGACGGTATGGTGGGTGACTCACTACCAGCGGCCATTGGTTCAGATCTGAACGGTTCTTTCGGTCAGGCGCCGGGTACTGACAGCGAAGGTGCGGGTCTATTCGCAGACAGCGCTGAAGGCTACGACGGTACGTCACCGTTTGCTGGTGAAAGTTATGATGCTGCTGCGTTGATTATGCTTGCTATGCAGGCCGCAGGTTCCATGGACCCGGCTGACTATAAAGGCAAAGTCATGGAGGTAGCTAATGCACCCGGTGAGCAGATTCTTCCCGGTGAGCTGGCTAAAGCGCTGGAGATTCTAGCCGGCGGTGGTGACATCGACTACGTTGGTGCTTCCAATGTCGAATTGATTGGCGCTGGAGAGAGTGCCGGTAACTATCGTGAGATAGAAATCAAAGACGGTGCGCTTTCAACCGTAGGCTATCGCTAGTAGCGCGGCTAAAAAAAGGCGTGATGAATGCACAGAGGTATGGCTTGCATTAACGCAAGCCATCCGTGTGAAATACCTGTCGCCTGTTTTGTTCATTGCGCCAGCCATTGCGGCTGGCGCAGTGCTTTTGGTTTTGCCGTTTCTCAGTAACCGTTAATTCCCGATGATTAAAGTAGACAATCTGGTTAAGCAGTTTGGCGGCATAACAGCGGTAAATCATGCATCCCTCGACATTGAGCAGGGCTCAATTACCGGTCTGATCGGTCCCAACGGCGCGGGCAAGACCACACTCTTTAATGTGATTGCCGGTGTCTATAAGCCGACTTCAGGTAAGGTGACTCTCGACAATCAGGACATTACCGGCTTGCCCCCGCATGAGCTTTTTCACAAAGGCATGCTGCGAACTTTTCAAATAGCACATGAGTTTTCATCGCTTACCGTGCGTGAAAATCTCATGATGGTGCCGGCCGATCAGGCAGGCGAGTCTTTAAGAGAAGTCTGGCTCCGGCCAAAAAAAGTCAAAGCACGGGAGCAGGTTGTTCGGCAGAAAGCTGAAGAGGTGATCGAATTTCTGCAAATCGGGCATGTCGCAGAAGAGCTTGCAGGTAACCTGTCGGGTGGTCAGAAAAAACTGCTCGAGCTCGGTCGCACCATGATGGTCGATGCAAAAATTGTCTTTCTTGATGAGGTCGGAGCGGGCGTAAACCGCACTTTGCTGAATACCATTGGTGATGCCATCATCAGGTTAAACAAAGAGAAGGGTTATACCTTTTGTGTGATCGAACACGATATGGATTTCATTGGACGGCTCTGTGACCCGGTAATTGTGATGGCTGAAGGAGCGGTGTTGACTCAGGGTACCATTGATGAAATTAAATCCAATGAACAAGTGATCGAGGCTTACCTGGGTACCGGGTTGAAAAACAAGGCGGCATCATGAGCTTCCTGCTTGCAGAGAAGATGACGGGTGGTTATGGCGGTGCTGATATTCTCCATGAATGCACAATAGCTGCTGAAAAAGGTGAAATTGCAGTCATTGTAGGTCCCAATGGTGCGGGAAAATCCACTGCCATGAAAGCGGTGTTCGGTATGCTGGATCTGCGATTGGGCAGCGTGTATCTGGATGGTGAAGATATTACCCGGCTGACCCCGCAGGACAGGGTTTCTCGCGGTATGGCGTTTGTTCCGCAGAATAATAATGTTTTTCCGTCGATGTCTGTTGAAGAGAATCTGGAAATGGGGGCTTTTTTACGACGCGACGATATTGCCGGCACCATGGAGCAGGTGTTCAGCCTTTTTCCAATACTGAAAGAAAAGCGTCGGCAGAATGCCGGTGAGCTATCAGGTGGTCAGCGACAACAGGTAGCGGTAGGTCGTGCACTGATGACTCAGCCACAGTTGTTAATGCTTGATGAACCGACTGCAGGTGTTTCACCGATCGTTATGGATGAGTTGTTCGATCGTATTATCGAAGTGGCTAAAACCGGTATTTCTATACTGATGGTAGAGCAGAATGCCAGGCAGGCGCTCAACATTGCCGACAAGGGTTACGTGCTGGTGCAGGGCCGCAACCGATATACAGATACCGGAGAGGCATTGCTGAATGATCCGGAAGTACGCAAAAGCTTTCTCGGAGGGTAAATGTCGGACCCATTAAACGCTGCGGCGCTGCTCGCTAACTTTGTAATTGTACCTGCCATCGCTTATGGCAGTCAGTTAGCGCTCGGTGCTTTGGGCGTTACATTGATATACGGCATATTGCGATTTTCAAATTTCGCCCACGGTGACACCATGGCCTTCGGCACCATGATCACCATTCTGTTTACCTGGTGGTTTCAATCCCTTGGGTTGTCCTTGGGACCGCTGCCGACCGCATTACTGGCGTTGCCGTTCGGCATCGCTGTGTGCGCCTTGTTTGTATTGTTTTGTGATCGCGTGGTGTATCGCTTTCATCGAGCCAAACGTGCCGATCCGGTGATTTTTGTGATCGCTTCGGTAGGCGTCATGTTTGTCATGAACGGTCTTGTGCGTTTTATCATCGGGCCGGATGATCAGAACTTCGCGGATGGTGAGCGTTTCATCATCAAGGCGCGTGAATTCAAGCAGTTGACGGGGCTGTCGGAAGGGATATCCATCAAAGTCTCCCAGAGTATTACTGTGGTGACGATGATCATTGTGGTAGCGGCACTGTTCTGGTTCTTGAACAAAACCCGCACCGGCAAGTCTATGCGCGCGTATTCTGACAACGAAGACCTGGCATTGTTATCCGGTATTAATCCTGATCGAGTGGTAGCGGTTACCTGGATACTGGCGGCGGCTCTTGCCACTATTGCAGGTACCTTGTACGGGCTCGACAAGTCGTTTAAGCCGTTTACCTATTTCCAGTTGCTTCTCCCTATATTTGCGTCAGCTATTGTCGGCGGACTCGGTAATCCTATTGGTGCGATTGCAGGTGGTTTTGTCATTGCCTTCTCTGAAATTACAGTGACCTATGCATACAAAAAATTTGCAAACTACATAGTGCCGGGTGACTGGAAGGCCGATGGGTTGATGCAGTTGTTGTCTACCAACTATAAGTTTGCTGTGAGCTTTCTGATACTGCTGATGGTGCTGTTGTTCCGGCCCACCGGTATATTCAGGGGGAAATCCGTATGATCACCTCACTGAGAAATATTTTTTACTTTGCTGTGATGGCAGGGCTGATTGTATTAGTCGGCCAGATGCAAAGCTGGAATCTTGCCCTGTCCATTCTCAACCTTTGCCTTATCTCTTCTGTGATGGCGCTGGGTGTGAACATGCAGTGGGGTTATGCCGGTCTGTTCAATGTGGGCGTTATGGGCTTTGCTGCGCTCGGTGGGCTGATGGCGATGCTGGTGTCAATGCCACCGGTTCAGGAAGCATGGACGGCAGCGGGTGGCGGTGCCTGGGTAGGTATGGGGATCTTTTTGCTGACATTGATCATTGCCATCACTCTGTATCGCAAACTCCCCAAAAACGGACTGAGAACCGCAGCGATTATGCTGGTAGTTATTGCCGGTTATGTGCTGCTGCGCATCTACTTTGACCCGACCACCAAAGTCATTGAAAAAGTGAATCCGGCGGCTTCCGGATACCTGGGTGGGCTGGGCTTGCCGATTATTCTGGCCTGGCCGCTGGGCGGGTTGCTGGCCGGAGGTGTTGCCTGGTTTGTCGGTAAAATTACGCTCGGACTGCGTTCGGACTATCTGGCCATAGCAACGCTCGGCATTTCCGAAATTATTGTCGCCGTACTCAAGCATGAAGACTGGATGACACGTGGCGTTAAAAATGTCACGGGGCTTCCCCGCCCGGTACCCTACGAAGTCAATCTGCAGAACACGCAATGGTTTCTCGATCTGTGTGAAAGACTGGGAACAGACCCGGTCACCTTTTCGAGTATCTTCGTCAAGCTCTGCTACGCAGGGCTGTTTGCCGTTGTGTTATTGCTGGTGTTGTGGCTGTCCGAGCGGGCCCTGCGTTCACCGTGGGGTCGCATGATGCGGGCAATCAGAGACAACGAAGTCTCTGCCAGTGCCATGGGTAAAGATGTTACCGCCCGTCACTTGCAGGTGTTTGTTCTGGGGTCTGTTGTGGTTGGTATTGCCGGCGCGATGCTGACTACGCTCGACGGTCAGTTGACTCCATCCAGCTATCAGCCTTTAAGGTTTACTTTTTTGATCTGGGTCATGGTGATAGTGGGCGGATCCGGTAATAACTGGGGCGCAGTGCTGGGTGGATTTGTTATCTGGTTTTTCTGGATTGAGGCAGAACCGCTGGGCTTGTGGCTGATGGATGTACTGACCGCCGGTATGGCGGATGACTCGGCATTGAGAACGCATCTGCTTGAATCTGCCGCCCATATGCGCCTGATAACCATGGGGTTGATTTTGCTCCTGGCGCTGCGTTTTAATCCGCGCGGGTTGCTGCCCGAGCGCACACAGCAGTAGTAGCATTGGTCTGGCGTGGAAATCGACAATTTTCCAATCAGCTATATTCAGCGGGTGCGCGAGTATTATCTTGCGCTTGGTTACGCCACACCTTATCGGTGGGCAGTCAACGCCGATGTGCCTTATTCGCCGTTAAAAAAAAGTTTGTCTGAAAGTACGATAGCAATCGTCACTACTGCCGCGCCCTTTAAACAGGGTGCTGGCGATCAAGGCCCTGATGCGCCGTATAACGGCGCAGCAAAGTTTTTTTCTGTTTACACCGCGGCAACTGAACCTGCACCGGAATTATGCATTTCTCATATTGCTTACGACCGTGCGCATAGTCCGGCAACAGACATGGCCAGTTGGTTTCCTTTGCAGCAATTGCGACAGATTGCCGCGCACGGTGTCGTCGGCCGGGTAGGTGATCAGTTTTTCGGTCTGCCAACCAACCGTAGTCACAAAACTACTATAGAGGTCGATTGTCCCATGCTGGTCAGCCAGGTGCTGCAAAGTGGTGCAGATGCCTGCCTGCTGGTACCGAATTGTCCCGTGTGTCATCAGTCTGTCAGTCTGGCTGCGGTGCAACTGGAAGCCGCCGGTATTGCCACGGTGATCATGGGGTGTGCGAAAGACATTGTAGAGCGGGTGGGGGTGCCACGCTTTCTATTCAGTGATTTTCCGCTCGGCAACGGCGCTGGTAAGCCGCATGACGTCTCGTCGCAATTGGATACACTGATGCTCGCGCTTCAATTACTGGGCCGTGCGCCCGCAGCCCGAACCACTGTGCAATCACCGCAGCAGTGGTCCGCAGATCCATCGTGGAAAGAAGACTACTGCAATATTGATAAACTCAGCTCTGCGGAACTTAGCCGAAGGCGTGACGAGTTTGATCGGGAGAAGCAGAGGGCGCGGCAGTCAGTGGGCCGCTGATGGACTAGCGAAGCGCCAGTAACTCACGGTAGTTTATCTGGCAGGATTGAGACATCTGCCTGAACGGTGTGTGATAGTTAGCCATCTGTGAGCGATAGTAAGCGCACTGGGAATCAAGCCATTCCTGATTATCGCCGCCGGCGCGAGCCTCTGCGCAGGCTATTCGTGCCTGTGTTCTGATTTCATAAGCCTCACGCAATGCATCTCTGTCCTGCATGCATTCCTGGCTGTCTGACTCCTGGTAACTGGTAAAGTCAAAGCCCGGTGTGATTGGCTTTGATAAGCCGCAGGCCTGCGCACGCTGGAACAGCGAGCCCGTGTTCAGATCATAGTGAATGGCGGCTGCCTGGCTGCACTTCTGCCAGCTTTTTTTATCGCACTCACCGAGATTCTCTACCAGCTTGGATAGATTGGTTTCCCAATAGGCGTCTACGCGATGGCACTGTGGATCAGCATACGATACGGCAGCGGCAACAATGACTGACGCGAGATTAAGTGTCGCGGCAGCGGCGACAGTCCGAAAGCAAGCAAGAGAAATCAACGACACAAGTTCCTGTTTTTTGGTTTCAGCGCTGGGCCCTTACAAAAAACTAACGGCTATGCGTCAGAAAACTTGTATGCAGCTCGACACAAAAAAACAACTGAACTGGTCCGGCATCAATATCGTGAAAACTGCGCATGAAGTATTAATCCCGTTGCTGGTTTGACTGAGCGTCCCACGGAGGAACCGGTGTAAATTCTTCGATCAGGAAATCGATGAAAGCACGCACTCGAGTACTTAGGTGCCGCCTGTGCGGGTAAACAGCAAGTATATTCGAAGTATCGTGGGTATGTTCAGTTAAAAGAGGTACTAATTCCCCCGAATCGAGGGATGGTTGTGTGACGAAGGTCGCAAGTCTGGCAATCCCTATACCGGCCTTAACAGCTTCATGGAGTGCTGAGGCGCTATTGGTTCTGAAGTTACCCTGAATGCTTAATACTTTGATGTCGTCTCCATCGCGAAACTGCCAGTCGTTGAAATGATGAATAGAAGAGTGTGTAAGACAGTTATGTTTTAGCAGATCTTCCGGCGTTTCGGGGGCGCCGAATTTCTTGATATAGTCCGGGGATGCACAGATCACCCGTTTATTGGTGGCGAGCTTGCGACTGATCAGTGACTGATCAATGACCTCTTCGCTGATCAGAATTGCCATGTCAATGTGCTCGCTGATCAGATCTACCTGTCTTTCAGTCAACGACAGCTCCACCCTGAGGTCAGGGTGCTTGGCCATAAATGCGGGCATCACCTTACACAGCTGCGTCCGTGCAAAAGCACTGATTGCAGTCACGTTCAGCGTTCCGGTGACCCGGCTTTGCAGAGCGGCTACTTCCAGCTCGGCTCGCTCGATGTCGAGCAGAATGTCCCGGCAGCTATCGAGGAACATGCTGCCTTCATCCGTCAGTCTCAGGCTTCGGGTGGTGCGCTGAAAAAGCCGTACACCCAGCCTGTCCTCTAGCCTGGAAATGAGCTTGCTGACTGCCGACGGAGTGAGATCGAGTTCTCGGGCAGCGGCAGAAAAGCTTCCCAGGGTGGCAACTCTGGAGAAGACCAGCATTTCGTTGTAACGATCTTGCACTGGGCTATGCCATCCTTAAATCTTGAACATTATTCACAGGTATTGGTGTTGAACATGGATTGTAACTGGATGGCAATGTCATAAAATGACTGCCATGCAAAAACACACCGCGTTGACACCAGAGTCACCCACTACCGCCGAGGTAGCCGGGCCGGTGACCGGGAAACCTGAAAGATCTTTACCTGCTTCTTTCGCAAGGGTGACCGGCATTTTTTTGTATGAGTTTTTCACGGCTTATCAGCACGGTGTAAAGAGAAGTGTGCTGATAGCATAGCCGAAGCGGTAAAGAAGTTAGCTCGATATCCTCCAGTAATTACTGTGGCAAAGCCTGCTTTGCCACAGCTTTTTTTATTGCGCGATTCAACCTGCACTGGTTGCTGCAACCGTTGTTGCTGACGCGGGCTTAATGGCCGCTTTTCTTCGCCCGGGTAGCTTTTCTCCGAGCACCAGCAGGCAGGGGGTCAATACCAGTGTTAATACGGTAGCGAAAGCAAGACCGCCGGCAATAGCGCTGGCAAGCTGAGTCCACCACATCGTTGATGGTGCGCCCACTTCAATAATACGATTAAAAATATCCAGGTTCAGTGATAACACCATCGGAATCAGGCCGAGTATGGTTGTTGTCGCCGTCAGAAACACCGGCCTCAAGCGCAGCAACCCGGTTCTCAATGCGGCATCTGACGGTGGGTGACCGTTTGCCCTGAAACGATTGTAGGTATCTATCAGCACGATATTGTTGTTCACCACGATTCCTGCAAGCGCAATGATACCGAGCCCGACCATCACTATGCCAAACGGCTGTGCGGTAATGATCAGCCCCAGCAACACTCCGGCTGTTGAAAAAACGATTGCGCTTAACACGACTGCTGTCTGGAAAAGGCTGTTGAACTGAACGATCAGGCATAACGCCATCAGAAAAATTGCTGCTGCAAATGCTTTTACCAGAAACAGCATCGTTTCCATTTGATCTTCATTTTCACCGGTAAACTCAATGTTGATGTCCGGATCCTGTGGTCCTTCGGCCAGTGCCTGTTGAATTGCATTGAGCTGATCGGTTGGCAGCTTTCCTTCTGCAACGTCGGCTTGCACTGTTATCACACGTTTGGCGTTCACTCTGTTGACGATGCCGGTTTTCTGCGCAGGCTCGAGCGTGACAAAATTGGTAATCGGGATCATCCCGCTTGCGGTCGGCACAGTGAGTTGGTCCAGACGTTCGAGTTTGCGTTCGTTCAGCGGGAAGCGAACCCGTATATCCAGTTCTTCGTCGGAATCATCGGGTCGGTAGCCGGCTACCCGAATCCCGTTGGTTATCATTTGTACGGCATTGCCCAAAAGCGCTACATCTGCGCCGTATCGTGCTGCCTGCTCACGATCAACGATCAGACGCCACTCAATCCCGGGCAGCGGCAGGTTGTCTTCTACGTCGACAAAGCCGCCAACCTGATCCAGCACGTCGCGTACATACTGCGTTGCCGTTGGTAGTTTTTCGGATCTGGCAGAACTGATTTCTATGTTGATCGGCTTGCCGCCGGCCGGACCGTCTTCCTGTTCTCTGAATTCGATCTTCACGCCCGGGATGTCTGCGGTCATTTCCCGCATTTCATCGAGAATAACGCGCGCTTTGCGCCGTTGATTCCATTCAATGAATTCGAGCTGGATAACACCGATTACATCTGCGGATAATCCCGGTTCGCCGGCGACTGCACCCATAGACTTGGCGTATACCGATTTTAATTCCTGCATCGACAAAAGACGTTCTTCAACCGTGCGCACGATCCGGTCTTTTTCGATCATGGACAGATCGCCGCGTGCATGGATCTGTGCCTGCGCTATCTCCGGTTCGGTCGCCGGAAAAAACACCACGCCCTTGCCCATAGCACCGTACACCATGTAAGAACCGACCAAAAATACCAGCGCCCCGAGCAAGGTAAGTGCAGGGTGTTTTAATAGTGCGGCGAGCATGTGGCCGTAGGCTTTGGTGAATGCGCTGAGTTTTGTTTTTTCTGTATCAGCCTTGTTGGCGGGTGGTTTATCACCACCGAAACTCCCACCGAGTACGGGTATAAATATCAGTGCCATACAAAGTGAAGCGATAAGACAGATAATGACGGTGAGTGGCAGATACTTCATGAACTGGCCGACCATACCCGGCCAGAATATCACCGGGAAAAACACCGCAAGCGTTGTTGCGGTAGATGCAGTAATGGGCCATGACATTCGTTTGGCGGCCGCCATGTAAGCCTGTTTTCGGGTCATGCCGCTTTTCAGGTTTCGATCTGCCAGTTCAATCACGACAATCGCACCGTCAACCAGCATACCGACAACCAGAATAAGGCTGAACAGCACCACAACATTAAGCGTAAATCCAACGCTGTAGAGCACAAGGATACCGGCGAGAAACGAGCCCGGTATAGCCAGACCAACCAATAAAGAAGATCTCACACCTAATGCGGCAATGATAACGATCATCACCAGAATAACACCGGATAAAATATTGTTTTGCAGATCACTGAGCATGGTGCGTATCTGCTTTGATTTATCCTGATGAAAACCGACTTTGATAGATTCGGGCCATAGTTGCTGTTCCTGCGCCACCAGGTCCCGGATAGCCTGGTTGGTTTCAATGATGTTGGCACCAATACGTTTAGAGACTTCCAGTGCCAGTGCCGGCTGTCCATCGACCCGTGCAAACCCCTGTGGATCTTTAAAGGTTCTGCTGATGGTGGCGACGTCGGCAAAAGTAATTACATTATCACCGCTGACTTTTACCGGCATATTCAAGATGTCGTTAATGTCTTCGACCACACCGGGTACTTTAAGTACCATGCGTCCGGCTCCGGTGTCGATCGCGCCTGCGGCCACCAGCAAGTTATTGTTACGGATTAAGCCGAAAAGCTCGTCATAGCGAACGTTATAGGTTTCCATGACTACCGGATCGACAATAATCTCAAGTACCTCTTCGCGCTCACCGCCGATATTGACTTCAAGCACACCGGATTGAGCTTCTATTTTCTCCTTCAGATCACGTGCGATTCTTAACAAACTGCGTTCGGGGATCGGCCCTGCCAGAGACACGGTTAATACTGGAAACAAAGCGACATTTATTTCATGTACGGCCGGCTCGTCTGTGTCTGCAGGCAACTTGGATTTCGCGACATCAACCTTCTCACGTACATCTGCCAGCGCCACTGACGGATCAAAGCCGGCATCAAATTCAAGCATCACCGAGCCGTGGCTTTCGGAGGCAGTACTGGTGATGTCCTTCACGCCGGGTATTGATTGTAGTTCCGACTCCATCGGTCTGATCAGCAGACGCTCACTGTCTTCCGGTGAGATACCCTCGTGGCTCATCGATACATAGATAATCGGTATGGCCACATCGGGTTCTGCTTCTTTTGGAATCGCGGTGTAGGCGAGAACACCGCTGATTAAAAAGAATACCAGAAGTAAAATGACTGCCCGGTTGCGATTAAAGGCTGCCTGGATAATGGCATGCATGATCAGGAATCCGTTTCTGTTGGCTCTGGTATCGACTGGACCTGCTCACCGGTACTGACGAATCCCTGGCCAAGAGTAATTAAGATTACGTCTTCAGGTATGCCGGTAACCCAGGCACCGTCGCTTTCGGTTTTTACGACTTCAACCGCATGGAAAACAACCGTATCGTCCTGTCCGATTGCTTTGACGCCAAGCGTACCGTCACTATCGAGTGCGAGGATCGCAGGGGAGATGAAGTGCGCTTTCAATGTTTCAACCGGTACGCTGATTTCAGCACTGACACCGGTCATCGTGCGGGACGGAGGCTGATCGACAATCACCTCTATTTTGAAGCTTCTGGTTGCTGTGTCGGCCATTGAAGAAATATAACGCACAGTTCCCTGTAGTGTTTCACCGGTGATTAATGAGGCAGTCGCCTGAGCTCCGGTTTTCACGTCCATTATATTCTTCTGCGGTACGCTGCCGGCGATCAGTAAGCTGCTGTTATCTACCAGTGTCGCCACTACACCGCCACGGTCAAGAAAGTCTCCTTCTTCAATGTTAATGTCATCGATCAGTGCATCGAATGGTGCGGTCAGAATGGTATCGCTGATATCCAGTTGTGCGGCTTTAACCTGCGCCCTTGCGGCTTCGAGTTTGGCTGCGGCGTTGTCGAGTGAAGTGGATGATTGCAGTCCCTGACTTTGCAGCTTGCGCGCCGCAGCGTATTCATTTTCCGCCTGTTGCTGATTGGCACGCGCCACCGCAAGGTTGGCTTGACGATTGTCCGCTGACAATTCTGCAATTACCTCATCTTTAGCAATGCGTTGCCCTTTATTGACCGGTAAACGTTCAACAGTGCCGCCTGTTTCTGATCGAAGATGCAAAATTTTCAATGGTTCTACCTGACCCTGAACCACTATTTCGCGGGTAATCTGTTCGGCTATCTGGCGTCGGGTCTGAACTTTCATCCGGGGTGTACTGCGCTCTGCTACCGGTTCGTTCTCAACGGTTGTTTGAGTGTCTGCAGACTGAAGTGCGCCGAACTGTCCGCTTAGCATCCACAACACCAGCGCAACTACCGCAGCACAGGCGATGAGAACGGATTTATTCATGGGATTGTTTCCAGTGTTGGTGGGGCAGGTAGATGCTCAGACGGGGGTGATATGTTTTGTGTTGTTTTATCTTTGTGAACCGCTTCTGCCAGAAGTGGCCCGGTCATGTAGCGGCTGATACGGCTGACAAACTGTTGGGCGCTATCCTGCTCGCCCTGTCTGTTGCACCAGAGCATTGTCAGCGCACCATGAAATGTACATCGCAGGCCAGGGATTACCTGTTCCATTTCCAGAGGCCGGTATGTGCCTTCGCTAATGCCACGCTGCAATGCCTGTCGCAGTAGTTGTTGAAAACTCTGATCGAGTATTTCGAATTCGTTTGCGATTTCAGTGTTCAGATTGCGGCGGAAGTCTTCACGTTCGCAATATTGAGTGACACAGCGATATTTCGGCTTGGCGAGGTAGAAATCGAACGCCTGTTCTACCATGTGCTTCAGGTGATCATGTTTACTGTGTTTTGCGCACTCCTGGAGGTGGTGCAGCAGAGAGCGGTAAAAATCTATCGCCAGCCGGGCAAATATTTCCTGCTTGCTTGAGAAGTGCAGATACATCGTGCCTTTGGCAATGCCGACAATATCCGCTATTCGCGCTACCGTGACAGACTCCCAGTCCTCACCACTGAAACATTCGAGCGCTACCTCCAGTATTTCCTGTTGTCGCAGCGCAAACTCTCTTGCTTTACGAGTGGTTGCCACTGGCGTTTTGTTATTGACTGGTTTTGAAGTCACGTCGCAACAGTTAAAACGGGTCATCGGTAATGACCGTGGGTAGAAAAGTGACCGCTGGTCAGCGGCCGTAAGTTAAAGATAGGGTGAATTCAAAAAGTTGCAAGCATGCGCTTGTAAAATTGTTTTTTGTTGTCGTCAGCTGTCCAGGTGCTGTAACAGCGTTGCCGGGTAGTTTGTAAAAATGCCGTCTACACCGCGTTGGAATATATCGTCGGCCAGTTCGGTTGTGTTGACGGTGTAGCAATAGACACCCAGCCCCTGTTGATGAAAAGACTCTACCGCCTGCGCAGTCAGCAGGGAGTTGGCATGCAGATGAATATTGCTGGCTTCGGTCTGCTTTGTGAGTGACTGCCAGTCGGGTGGTGCAACCAGAAACAATGCGCTTCTGGGAATGTGCGCAAGTTGCTTTCTGGCTTCCACCAATGCGAGGTGACTAAAGCTCGATATAAGCAGAGGTATAGCGTATTCACCGCGATTAAGTACTTCAGCTATGCAGGTCGTTGTCGGCACTTCCCAGCCGCTGCAGGGTTTGATTTCCAGATTAATCCCCAACGACAGCGCATCACAAAGGTCGAGGCATTGCTGCAGCGTCGCGACCGGTTCACCTTCAAAGTCCCGGTGAAACCAGCTGCCACTATCGAGCTTTTGCAGCTCGAGCAGATCGTGCTCGATCACCAGGCCGGTGCCGTTGGTGCATCTCTCAAGCCCGTCATCGTGGTGTAACACCGGCACCCCGTCGCGCGATACATTGACATCAATCTCGATCCAGGTAGCACCAGCCTGTGCCGCCAGTTCAATCGCTGCCAGTGTATTTTCGGGTGCATGGCCGCTGGCGCCACGATGGGCGACAATCGCCGGCATGTTGTGATCTTGCATGTTGTGATCTTCCGTATTGTGTTACTAAGCTGGGTGCATGCGAAAGGATTCGCCGCCGGAGTGCGCAAGTGACCCGGTTTGTGTGCATAGGATAACTCTAATATCCTTGCGACTTGACCGGTGCGCTATTAACCTGAATAGTGGTCCGGGTACCCACTCAGCAGGGTGTTGAAGAGCTATTGCACCAGGTCTGCCGGCGTTGTATTCCCCCGCAAAATGCACGTTTATCATCCATAAACTGCGCTTTTCGGGGCATACTGCCTTCACAGACCGTCGCTTAGTGCTTTTTCAGCACCCTGATAGCCAGATCGCGAACCGAGATTACCAGATTGACGGCGCAGCCAGACAGTCCGCGAAAATCCAACCAGCCAATGTGGCGTCAGCTCATCCGTCTCTCGAATGAGCAGGGGGCCAGTCTGCAAAGCCAGTTACGGCGTGCACTGGTGACGGCAATACTCGATGGCCACATTCCACACCACAGACCGTTACCTTCTTCCCGTGAGCTGGCACGGCAGCTGGGTGTTGCTCGCAATACCGTGGTACATGCCTACCAGCATCTGATGGATGAAGGGTATCTGATCGCCGAGGAGCGGCGCGGCTACTTTGTCAACACCGAACTCGTCAACAGCCGGACTTCACGGGCACCAAAGCCGGTGGATGGCAATCAATCCTGTCCCGACTGGGATCGCAGAATCAAAACCCGTCCGTCGCGACAACGCAATCTGGGTATGGCGCTGCGCAACTGGAAGTCTTTTGAATATGCTTTTACTGCCGGGCAGACAGACCCCGCATTGTTTCCGATCAATGAGTGGCGGGAATGCTGTCGTCAGTCATTAGCGGTTCAGGCGATCACAGCCTGGATGCCTGACTCGGTCGACAACGATGATCCGCTGTTGCTCGAGCAGATTCAAAATAGAGTGCTGCCACCTCGTGGTTTATGGGTCAATACAGACCAGATTCTGGTGACGATGGGGGCGCAGAATGCGCTCTATCTGCTGGCCCGCCTGCTGGTTGAATCGAATGACAAAGTGGCATTTGAAGACCCGGGCTATCCCGATGCCAGAAACATCTTTGAGTTAAGAGACTGCACCGTTAAGCCGGTGCCGGTGGATCAGCACGGAATCGTTATCGATGACCGCATTAACGATTGCCGGCTTCTTTACTGTACACCCAGTCATCAGTCTCCGACCACGGCGACGATGTCGCTGGCGCGGCGCGAAGAGTTGCTCCGTCGAGCGGCTGAAAACGATATCCTCATCATTGAAGACGACTATGAGAGTGAGCTCAACTTTGCCGGGCCGCCAACACCGGCGCTGAAAAGTCTCGATGGCAACGACAGAGTGATCTATGTGGGCAGCCTGTCTAAAACGCTGGCGCCGGGCTTGCGGCTGGGTTACATGGTCGGGCCGAAAGAGCTGATCGATGAGGCACGCGCGCTTCGACGGCTGATGCTGCGACATCCGCCGTCGAATAATCAAAATGCCGTTGCTCATTTTCTAGCGCTCGGGCACCACGATTCACTGGTACATCGACTGGCCCATGCCTATCGGCAGCGCTGGGAGGCAATGGATCAGGCGCTGAAAGCGCATTTGCCTGAATCCAGCGTAGCACCTGCGTTCGGTGGCAGCGCATTCTGGGTGCGATTACCCGGGGGAATCTGCGCTGATGAAGTTGAACAGCGTGCAGGTGAAGCGGGTATACTTGTGGTGTCGGGGAACAGCTACTTTGCTAACCCGGATCCCGCAAACGCTTTTCTGCGTCTGGGATTCTCCTCGATACCCGCAGAAAAAATAAACTCTGGCATAGCAAAGCTGGCAAACCTCATACGGTCGCTCGCGGGTTGAATTGTTGTGGTTTGCTATCAACCAGTCGATTTAACACTACGGTGATCATCCAATGAGTAAAAAAGTAGCCTTCGTAGGCCTGGGCGTGATGGGGTATCCGATGGCCGGGCATCTCGCCGCCGCCGGGCACGAGGTTTCTGTCTACAACCGGACCGCTGCAAAGTCTGCATCCTGGGAAAAAGAACACAAAGGCAAGGCCTGCCAGACACCTCGTGAAGCCGCGGAAGGCGATGACGGCGTGTTAGCCGGTCTGTCAAAAGGGGCGACACTGGTCGATCACACCACCGCGTCAGCCGAGGTAGCGCGCGAGCTGTATGCCGTCTGTCAGGAGCAGGAATTCGGCTTTATCGATGCACCGGTATCCGGCGGACAGGCGGGAGCCGAGAACGGTGTGCTAGCTGTGATGTGTGGCGGGGATCAGCAGGTTTTCGATCAGGTGCAGCCGGTGCTGCAGGCCTATGGCAAGAATGTGTCGCTGATCGGGGAGGCCGGTGCCGGCCAGCTTACCAAGATGGTCAATCAAATCTGTATTGCCGGCCTGGTTCAGGCATTGTCGGAAGGTGTTAATTTCGCGCAGGCAGCCAACCTCGATATAGAAAAGGTGATGGGCGTTGTCAGCGGTGGTGCTGCGCAAAGCTGGCAGATGGAAAATCGTTATTCGACGATGGCCAAAGATGAATTCGAATTCGGCTTTGCGGTTGACTGGATGCGCAAAGATTTGTCCATCGTGCTCGATGAGGCGCGCAGAAACAAAGCCTCTGTCCCGGTGACTGCCATGGTAGATCAGTATTATGCCGACGTGCAGAACATGGGGGGGAATCGCTGGGACACCTCGAGTCTGATTGCCCGTCTGAAAAAATTTACATAATGGCTTCAGCGCCAGCATCGCTCATTTGTGTTACCCATTGCGACTATTCGGTTGCTTGAAACTCCCTGACGGTTGCGGGTAAATCGCTGGTCGGTCAGACTAGCACTGTTAAAGCTATGAGTGTTTCAAGAATGAAACACAAAAAGATATGCCACGGATTGGTAGTTGTCACGCACTCGACAAGCTCAAGGCTGTGCGGTTGAAAAAATTACACGATTCACTGGAAACACATGTCGAATAAACCGCTCGTCAGATTTCAGAATGTACAAAAAAGTTACGACGGTAAAACACTGGTAGTTAAGGATCTCAACCTCGACGTAGAAAAAGGTGAGTTCCTGACGATGCTTGGTCCTTCCGGATCAGGCAAGACAACCTGTCTGATGATGCTCGCCGGTTTTGAGCCTGCAACACACGGTGAAATTTATTTAAACGACGAGCCTATCAACAACGTGCCGCCGCACAAGCGCGGTATCGGTATGGTGTTCCAGAACTACGCGCTGTTTCCGCATATGTCTGTGGCAGAGAATCTGGCGTTTCCGCTGGAAGTGCGCAAAATGTCAGCAGCCGAGAGTAAAAAGCGGGTAGACAAGGCGCTCGATATGGTGCAGCTCGGCGGCTTCGGTAACCGTCGACCATCGCAATTGTCCGGTGGTCAGCAACAGCGCGTGGCGGTGGCCCGTGCGCTTGTATTCGATCCTGATCTCGTGTTGATGGATGAGCCGCTCGGCGCACTGGATAAAAACCTGCGCGAGCAGATGCAGTATGAAATTAAACACATACACGAAACACTGGGAGTGACGGTTGTCTACGTGACGCATGATCAGTCCGAGGCATTGACGATGTCGAATCGGATTGCCGTATTCAATGACGGTGTGATTCAGCAACTCGCACCACCCGATGCGTTATACGAGCGTCCGGACAATGCGTTCGTCGCACAGTTTATCGGTGAAAACAACAAGCTTCGCGGCACTGTCGAGGAACTCGAAGGTGACTATTGCGTTGTGAGAACACAAACCGGTGCGCCGGTCTATGCACGAGCGGTTAACGTGGGTCGCAAAGGAGACGAATCGACGTTGTCACTGCGACCCGAGCGAGTGCTGATAGACCCTGACGCATCGGCTGTACAAAATATGTTCGAAGCGCGTGTACTCGAGCTGATCTACCTGGGAGATCACATTCGTACGCGCATCGAACTGCTGGGTCGGGATGACTTCATTGTCAAAGTGCCGAACTCAGCCAACCACGCCTTAATGCGAGAGGGTGATATCGTCACAGTGGGGTGGCTTCAGGAGGATTGTCGGGCATTGGACGCTTAAGATTGCACTGCGATCTTGAATTTTGTTTAGTTTCTTTAACCCGGTGAGATATCCGGAATCGTTCAACGAGGAATTGTTAATCATGAAAAGAGTAACAACCGTACTGGCAGCTGGTCTGGCTGCTGCAATCGGCACCGTTAATGCTGCAGACACTATTACCATCGTCTCCTGGGGTGGTGCTTACACCAAGTCGCAGGTCGAGGCGTATCACAAGCCCTGGATAGCTCAAACCGGAAACTTTGTGGTTTCTGAAGACTACAACGGTGGTCTTGCAGAAGTGAAAGCACAGGTCGATGCGGGTAACGTCAAGTGGGATCTGGTAGACGTCGAACTGTCTGACGCAGTTCGTGGCTGTGATGAAGGTCTGCTTGAAGAGATGGACATCAGCGCACTGCCTGACGGCGACGACGGTACGCCTGCTGCGGAAGATTTTCTGCCTGGCACTTACACTGACTGTGCAATCGGCACCATCGTCTGGTCAACTATCTATGCCTACGATGCGTCCAAAATGGACAGCGCACCGGCTACTATCGCAGATTTCTTTGACGTCGATACATTCCCCGGTAAGCGCGGTATTCGAAAGAATCCCAAGGCGAACCTGGAAATGGCACTGATGGCTGACGGTGTACCGGCAGCAGAAGTCTATGAGGTACTGGGCACTGAAGAGGGCGTAGAGCGTGCCTTCGCCAAGATGGATTCTATTAAAGATCACGTCGTCTGGTGGGAAGCAGGTGCTCAGCCTCCACAATTGCTGGCTGACGGCGAAGTGGTAATGACTACAGCTTACAATGGTCGAATCTTCAACGCTGTTGCCTCTGAAGATAAGCCGTTTGAAATCGTTTGGGACGGTCAGGTCTGGGATCTTGATTTGTGGGTTATGCCTAAGGGTGCGCCTAACAAGGAAGCCGCGATGGACTTCGTAAAGTTCTCCACTGACACCAAGCGTCTGGCTGCACAGGCAAGCTGGATCTCTTATGGTCCGGTCCGTAAGTCTTCAGCGCCATTGGTCGGCTCGTTTCACAACAAGCCCGATCTTGATATGGGTCCGCAGATGCCAACGGCTGCGAACAACATGAAAAATGCACTGCAGAACGATTTCGAGTTCTGGGCTGATAATCAGGATCAGCTGAACGAGCAGTTCAACGCCTGGCTTGCCAAGTAAGCTTTGTACTACACCCCGAACGCATTAGCGTTCGGGGTTTCCACCCCTGAAAACGAATCAATATGGCAGACACCGCTAACGTGGAAATCGATGACAAGTTGCTGAAAAAGCGGCTTGACAAAGCGCTTTTCAAAAACAGATCGCGTGCCTTTTTGCTGGTGCTGCCATTACTGTTGTTTTTACTGGTCGCGTTTATCGGGCCGATATTATATTTTCTGTCGCACGGGTTTATCGATAAAACCTTTGCCGCTTTAATGCCGCAGACGACTGAGGCGCTAAGTGAATGGGATGCAGTTTCTGACCCAACCGAAGAGATGTTCGCTGCAGTAGTAGCCGATATGGTGGTAGCGCGCAAAAACAAAACGATTGGCAGAGTGGCCACACGGGTCAATCGGGATAAGCCCGGCACCCGATCATTATTTACTTCCAGTGCCCGCAAGGCGGCAAAACTTGAAGCGCCTTTTAGCGAGAGCCTGCCCGCAGTCAAGAAGGACTGGAACGACATAGAAGTATGGCAGGCAATGAAAACCGCCTCCAGGCAATACACACTTGGCTACTATGCCGCAGCACTCGATATGAAGGTAAACGCCGACGGTAGTTTCGAACGGCAGGATGAAAAGCGCCGCATTCACATGACGCTGTTGCTGCGTACTATGCAGATCTCTTTTCTGGTGACGGTGTTTTGTCTGGCGCTTGGTTATCCGGTTGCCTATTTGCTGGCCACGTTGCCGGCGCGCACGAGTAATCTGTTATTGATACTCGTGCTGTTGCCGTTCTGGACTTCTATCCTGGTTCGAACCACAGCATGGATAGCCATGTTGCAGGCCCAGGGTGTGGTGAATGATCTGTTGGTATTCTTTGGAATGACACCAGACGATGCCCGTTTTTCATTGATCTACAACAAAACGGGTACCCTGATCGCGATGACGCATATCCTGTTGCCGTTCATGGTGCTGCCGCTCTATTCAGTCATGAAGGGAATACCACCGAGTTACGTACGTGCAGCCAAAAGTCTCGGTGCGAATAACTGGACGGCGTTCTGGCGGGTATATGCACCACAGACAATACCCGGCATTGGCGCAGGTGCGCTGCTGGTCTTTATTGTCGCTATCGGCTACTACATCACCCCGGCGCTGGTGGGTGGTCAGGATGGCACTATGATATCCAACATTATTGACGACCATATGCGCAAGTCACTTAACTGGAACCTGGCAGCAGCGCTCGGCGGTGTGTTGATGGTGATCGTTATGGTGTTGTATTACGTTTACGATCGCATTGTCGGTATCGACAACATGAAGCTCGGCTAAGCAGGTCAAAAAGCATGGCACTTCCAGCGTATGCAGGTTGGGGCGAACGCCTCTGGTATTACACGTTCAGATTTATCTGCTTTCTGATATTTCTATTCCTGATTGCTCCGATTCTTATCGTACTGCCGCTCAGCTTTAATGCAGAGCCCTATTTTTCTTTTACACCCGGTATGCTGTCGGGTGATCCCGAGGCTTATTCACTGCGATGGTATAAAGACATACTCATCAACGGTATGGCTAACCCGGAAGCACAAACCGGTTGGTGGACCGATGTGTGGAACAATGCCCAGTGGGTGCGTTCAATGCGCAACAGTTTCTTTATCGGTGTTATCGCGACGATCATTGCCACGACGCTGGGCACTATTGCCGCAGTCGGATTAAGCCGCGCCGAAATGCCCTATAAAAAGACAATCATGGCATTTTTAATATCGCCGATGATCGTGCCATTGGTTATCACCGCGGCGGGGACTTTCCGCGCGTTCAGCGAATTCGGTCTTGCCTACACCCATATCGGTGTCATTTTGGCCCATGCGGTCCTGGGGATACCTTTCGTGATCATCACCGTGACCGCAACGCTGGTCGGTTTTGACAACAGTCTGGTGCAGGCCTCCTACAGTCTGGGGGCGACGCCGGTGCGCACCTTCTTCAAGGTGCAAATGCCATTAATATTACCGGGCGTAATCTCCGGTGCTCTGTTCGCGTTTGTTGTCTCGTTTGATGAGGTGGTCGTCGTGCTGGCGCTGGGGTCCGTTGAACAACGTACGATTCCGCGGCAGATGTTCTCGGGCATACGTGAACAGATTTCTCCCACGATTCTGGCCGTGGCGACTATTCTGGTGATCATATCAATTGCGCTGCTTGCAACACTGGAATTGATCAGACGACGTGGCGAGCGTTTGCGGGGTCTGTCTCCGTCCTGATTTTCCGCAGGAGCAGTATTGCGCTGGTAAAGTGTCTACCCGATACGCCTGTGAGTGACCGTTTTCGTCGCTTACAGAACAACACAAAGCCCTTTTTTTAAAGACGATGCAGGCCTCGGGCATGTCCTTTGTAGCTATTGGAGGAACGCCTGTAATTTCGTGCAGCGCCAATGCTGCACAGTCTGATTTTCGGTTGCCCGCAACCCGACCAAGACAATCACTATGAAAGCTTATTCACTGTTTTCGCTCGCTCGAAATGCGATGAGTTATCATCGCAACTGGCAACGCGTCTGGCGTAGCCCCGATCCGAAAAAATCCTACGATGTGGTGATCATCGGTGGTGGCGGGCACGGGTTGGCAACGGCCTACTATCTTGCCACCCAGTGTGGTGTGAATAATGTTGCTGTTCTTGAGAAGGGCTGGCTGGGCGGTGGCAATACCGGACGCAACACGACGATTGTGCGTTCGAACTACCTGCTGGACGCCTCGGCCGGCATCTACGAACATGCGGTTAAATTGTGGGAGGGGCTGAGTCAGGAGCTCAACTACAACGTGATGTTCTCGCAGCGGGGGTTACTGCACCTCGCGCACAGTGTCCACGATATGCAGGAGATCGGACGGCGCGGCAATGCCATTTACCTCAACGGTATCGATTCGGAATTTTTAACTCCGCAGCAAGTCAAGGAAATGCTGCCGATCATTAACCTGAATTGTCGCTACCCGGTGATGGGCGGGCTGTTGCAAAAGCGCGGGGGCACTGCCAGGCACGATGCCGTGGCCTGGGGTTATGCGCGTGGTGCTGATGCGGCCGGTGTGGACATCATTCAAAATTGTGAAGTCACAGGCATACGGGTAGACAACAACAAAGTCGTCGGGGTGGACACCTCACGCGGTTATATAGGTGCGCGTAAAGTAGGCGCAGTGGCCGCCGGCAACAGCAGCGTAATTGCAGAAATGGCAGGTTTCAAACTACCGCTTGAGAGTTACCCGTTGCAGGCGCTGGTATCAGAGCCGGTGAAACCAATTATTGATTGTGTGGTGATGTCTAACGGCATACATGTTTATGTCAGCCAGTCGGACAAGGGTGAGCTGGTGGTGGGCTCCGGATCAGACGCCTATAACTCTTACTCACAGCGTGGCAGTTTTGACCTGATTGAACATACAGTCGGCCCGTTGTGCGAATTGTTCCCGTTATTTTCCCGTTTGAGAATGCTGCGCCAGTGGGCCGGTATTGTCGATGTGACCGTTGATCGCTCACCCATCATGTCCAAGTCGCCTGTTGAAAATCTCTATTTCAATTGCGGTTGGGGTACCGGTGGCTTCAAAGCCACTCCCGGCAGTGGTCATGCGTTTGCACACTCTATTGCCAATAGCGAGATGAATGAAATAGCAGCGCCGTTTTCTATTGATCGTTTTAATAGCGGAGCATTGATTGACGAGGGCGCGGCCGCGGCCGTTGCGCATTAAGGAATTTCCCATGTTTATAATCGACTGTCCCTATTGCGGTAAGCGCGATCAAACCGAATTTTCCTGTCATGGTGAAGCTCATATCGCGCGACCGACAGACACTCAGAATCTCACTGATGAGCAGTGGGGTGAGTACGTATTCTTTCGCAGTAACACGAAAGGCCTGCATCGCGAGCGCTGGGTGCACACCCACGGCTGCAGGCGCTGGTTTAACGCGTTACGCAATACCGTTACTGATGAGATCTTCGCTACCTACCGGGTTGGTGAAGTGCCACCGGGTGCAGCGGAGTCGCAGCCATGACGCAAGCGCAACGACTGGATAGCGGTGGCCTTATAGATCGAAGCAAGCCACTGCGTTTTACTTTTGATGGCAAACCCTACACCGGTTATGCAGGAGATACACTGGCGTCAGCATTGCTCGCCAACGGTGTGCGCCTGCTGGGGCGAAGTTTTAAATATCATCGGCCGCGCGGACTGATCGCGGCTGGCTCTGAAGAACCCAATGCACTGGTGCAACTGGAAGAGGGGGCCTATACCGAACCCAACACGCGTGCTACCAGCGTCGAGCTATACGATGGCCTTGTAGCAACTTCTCAGAATCGCTGGCCGAGTCTTGAATTTGATGTCGGTGCTGTCAATTCAGCGTTGTCGCGATTCCTGCCGGCAGGCTTTTATTATAAAACTTTTATGTGGCCGGCTTCGATGTGGATGACTTATGAAAAGTTTATTCGCAAAGCAGCCGGTCTCGGAGTCAGTCCGACAGAGCCTGATCCCGATGTCTATCATTCTACCTACGCCCATTGTGACGTGCTGGTTATCGGTGCGGGGCCGGCAGGTCTGGCTGCCGCGGCTGCCGCAGCTACCTCCGATGCCCGTGTGATGCTGGTTGATGAACAGTCTGTGCCCGGTGGTGCGACCACCGGTCGAACCTTGTCCGATGCGTATACACAGTGGTTTGAGCAGAGTGTGTCACAGCTGCACAACAACGATAACGTTACCTTTCTGCCGCGAACCACGTTAACAGGTTACTTCGATTACAACTACCTGACTGCTGTCGAAAAGATCACCGATCACCTCGGTCCGGGGCGTGGTGCTGACAAACCCCGCCAGCGATTCTGGAAAATCAGAGCGAAGCAGGTAATCATTGCCGCCGGTTCTATAGAGCGACCACTGGTGTTTGCGGACAACGACCGACCCGGTGTTATGCTGGCGAATGCCGTGGATACCTACATCAATCGTTACGGTGTCCTACCGGGCAATGACATTGCTGTTTTTACCAACAACGACAGTGCTTATCTCACCGCTCTGAACGCCAGTGCAAACGGTGCAAAAGTAACGATGGTTGATACCCGCAAAAGTGTGAACGCAGGGCTAACCTCAGCCTGTGAAGATGCTGGTATAAAAGTGTTTACCGGCCATGCGATCACTTCAGTGCAAGGTGCCAAAGGGGTCAGCTCTGTCCGCATTATGCCTTTGTCCGATGACAGTAAATCGGTTGCCGGGCAGGCCTGGGAAATCAAATGTCAGATCGTCGCTAATTCGGGCGGCTGGACGCCATCAGCGCACATGTTCAGTCAAAGCGGGGGCAAGTTGCGCTACGACAATGCGATTCACGGGTTTGTACCCGACATGAGCAAAGCCAAGTCGATCAACCCCAATGTTTCTGCAGGTGCCTGTAATGGCAGCTTCTCCACCGCCAAGTGTCTGCAGGAAGGTTCTCAGGCTGGTGTTGCAGCAGCCGCAGCGTGCGGTTATCAGTCAACGCCGGGCGCATTGCCAGCTGTAGAGGAAGACGGGCTCGGCGGTATTGAGGCGATGTGGCTCGTGCCCACGGTTCATCCGGTAGGCGAAGGCTCCGCCAAACACTTTCACGACTTTCAAAATGATGTCACTGCGGCAGATATACATCTTGCTGCAAGAGAAGGCTTTCTCAGTGTCGAGCATCTTAAACGCTATACCACTACCGGTATGGCAACTGATCAGGGTAAGACCTCCAACCTCAATGCGCTGGCGATTATGGCGGATATCAGAGGGGCACAGATACCTGAAGTCGGTACAACCACATTTCGACCTCCCTTCACACCGCTGACGTTTGGTGCGATCGGTGGACAGGAATCAGGAGAGCTGTTCATTCAGGAGCGCCATACTCCGATGCATGGCTGCCACGTGCAAAGCGGTGCGGTGTTCGAAGACGTGGGTGACTGGAAGCGTCCCTGGTACTACCCCAAAGCGGGCGAAGATATGCATGCGGCAGTGCAGCGTGAGTCACTGGCGGTGCGCCAGAGTGTGGGGATGCTCGATGCTTCCACGCTCGGCAAAATAGACATACAGGGTAGGGATGCTGCCGCGTTTCTGGAAATGATTTACACCAATAACTGGAAAAATCTCGGGGTCGGGCGTTGTCGCTATGGACTCATGCTAAATGAACACGGCATGATCTTCGACGATGGTGTGACCACACGGCTGGCAGATGATCATTTCCATATGACCACCACCACCGGTGGTGCCGCCAGAGTGCTCGGCTGGCTGGAAGAGTGGCTGCAGACCGAATGGCCTGAGATGCAGGTGTATTGCACCAGTGTGACTGAGCAATGGGCGGTTGCAGCGTTGAACGGACCCCGTGCACGTGAGCTGTTGCAATCGGTCACCGATATTGATTGCTCTGCCGAAGCGTTCCCGTTTATGAGTATGCGTGAAGGTAAGGTGGCGGGTATACCTGCTCGAGTCTTTCGCATCAGTTTTACCGGTGAGCTCGCCTACGAAATCAATGTACCGGCGCGTTACGGTCGGCAACTATGGCAGGCGTTACAGCAGGCGGGTAAAGCGCATAGTCTTTGTTTGTACGGTACAGAAACCATGCATGTAATCAGAGCGGAAAAAGGGTTCATTATTGTCGGACAGGACACCGATGGCACAGTAACACCGCTCGATATGGATATGGACTGGATCGTCTCAAAGACCAAACCGGACTTCATCGGCAAGCGCTCGTTTGTGCGCAGTGATACCAACAGGCAGGGGCGGCCGCAGTTTGTCGGGTTGCTGACCAAAGACCCGCAAGTGGTGCTGCCCGAAGGGGCCCACATTGTGGCCGAGGTGAAAGATGCGCCACCAATGAAAACACTCGGTCATGTGACGTCGAGCTATATGAGCCCGAACGCGGAACGCTCGATTGCGCTTGCCCTGTTGAACAACGGCTTACAACGCAAGGGTGATACAGTCACCATCCGCTTGATGAACGGGGATGTGGTCGACGCTATCGTGACCGATCCGGTATTTATCGATAAAGAGGGGGTACGAGTACGTGGATAACCTGGCTATCGAAACACCACTGAATGCTCAACTGCACTCGATTGAAGGCTTATCGATAAAAGAGCTGCCGATCTGTGCAAAGGTCACCGTCCGGGGTGATATGCCTGCGCTGTCAGCTGCAATAGAAAGTGTGACCGGTCTGCCGGCGTTGATGGAGGCCAACACCTGCACAACAGCTGCTGCCAATACGCTTTACTGGCTGGGGCCGGATGAGCGACTTATCTACAGCGAAGATCCGACGGCAGAGACTCTGGTTGCCAGTCTGCGTGAACAGTTACCAGCGGGACAAAGTGCGGTTGTCGATGTCAGTGACTATTACACCGTCATTCAAATCAGCGGGGTTAAAGCCAGATCGGTCATCGCGAGCGGGACCCCGTTTGATGTCCATCCGCGTGAGTTCAAGCCCGGTCATTGCGCGCAAACCCGTTTTGGCAATGCCAGTATTCTCATTTCCTGTCGCGAAGGGGATACCTTTGATATCCAGGTGCGCTGGAGTTTTGCCGAGTATGTGTGGAAGTATCTGTGCCGCGTCGGTGGTTACGTTTAGTGCACCGGCGTCACGGATTTTACCGGCTGACAATCATGCCGCGTAAATCAGCGGTGAATTGATCAGTTCGTATCTGCCGTCAGCGGTCTGGATGGAAATACTGTCGTCCGCGTTAATAGTGCCCAACTCGCTGACCGGCACGATAAAACCGCATCTCGGGTCTTCTCTGAGACCGCTGCGCACGATATCCGGTCGCTCCAGGCAGGCCTGTGTTTCGAGTCTTTTTTCACCGTTTACGGATATCTGCACGTAAGCGGGTTGGGATGACTCGTTATCAAATACCCACCCATACAGTTTGTCTTGCCTGATTCCGCCCAGATTTCCGATATACCGTGTAATCGGATCACGAGCTACGTTACGGTTTAAGTCCTGTCGATCAAACTGTTCAACAGCGAGTTGATACAGACCGACGTCAGCCTGATTCAGGTGTCGAATTACTTCCCGTTGTTGCTCGGTGGGCTCGATTCTCTGAGATTTTGTCCCGTAGTTGCCCTTGTTGAGCGCCACCACTTTTAAAGCAGTATTGTATTTTGTATTAAACAGCTCCAGGCTGTGTTCATACTTTTCGGTCAACCCGAAAAAATCGAGATCTGTCGGTTTTGCACCACCGAGACTCTTATGCTGCCGGTTTTGAAATCGTGGGCTGCGATAGAAGTCTTCCAGCGTATCGGTGTAGCTGTAATGGTTGCTGAAGTGAACAAACTCGGAGACGACGCGATCGACCGGGTCGCGAAAAAAACTTACCACCGGTGAATCGGGGAACAAATTACGATACTTGGGAAAGGAAAAGTGCCCTCCGAGCATTTTTGCACGCAGTCCAGCTGTGCGTATTTTTTCTATCGATGCTTCAGATTCAACTGAATTGAGTAATTCCTCTGAAGTGGTGCTTGATTCTGCCCCATAGTCATACAGCACGTTTTCCTGCCCGAAGTAATCGGCTGCGCTGATCCGGAAACTAGTCCCGGCGGTCTTTGGAATATGAAGGTAGATAATCGGGTCTTTCATGCCATCAAACCTAGTTAAAGGTGCTGATCGTTAACCCGGTGGTTTGTGATGGCCTTGCTGTCTGCAGGGTGACAACAGGCTGACGGTTGATGTTGATTGCAGTCATCTGATTGGCGGAGCATCATTATAGTTATTGTATAGCAGTCATTCAGAAGTCCGGCATGTCCCAAGAAAAGTGCCAGCTCCCCGGTGCAAGTCCTCAAGTTGTAAACCTTCAGGTTTGATCCGGCGCGGGCTCGGGATTTCTGCGTGCTAACAGTTCAACGACGATGGTGCGAAAAACCGTTTTAACCCGTTGAGTTAAGCACAATTCGATACGTTTCGCCGTTGAATGTCACCATGTCTCCGGCATAAACTTTTTTTCTTTTCCGGGTTTCCACCTGGCTGTTGAGCTGAACCGCCCCTGCTGCCACCAGGGACTTTGCCTCGCCACCACTTTGTGCCAGGCCCTCGAATTTCAATAGTTTGTATAGTTCCACCGGTTCACTGTGAATTTCGATCTCGGACATCCGCCAGACTCTTTTGCTAAAAATTGATTATCGCTTATCGCAGTGAGGGCTGCCATGCGCTGACCACTCTGCATTGAGCCGCCTGCATCTGGTAACATCAACAGCACTAACGAGGATAAAAACAATGAATAAAGGTTCCTGTCTGTGTGGTGCGGTAAGCTATCGGTTACTCAGCGAACCCGAGTCCATGGCGCATTGCCACTGCTCCATTTGTCGAAAAATCCACGGCACCGCTTTCGCAACCTATGTCCAAACCAGTGGTGTTGAGTGGCTGTCCGGTGAGGAACACATCTCGCGCTATCGCTCGTCTCATAATTTTGAGCGATGTTTCTGTAATCGTTGCGGCTCAGTGTTACCCGAGCAGGTGGATGAGGCCGACTATATGTTTGTCGCTGCCGGCGGGCTTGATGGAGAGGTCGGTGTAAAACCCGGCAAGCATATTTTTGCCACCTCCCGTGCGTCCTGGTACGAAATATCAGATCAGCTTCCGCAGTATGAAGGCTATTCCGAGCATGCCACGCAAGGTGTGGATCAACCTTCCAGAGCCGGTCGTGTCGATGCCGCCAGAGCGGGTAGCTGTCAGTGCGACGCGGTGGCCTATCAGTTCACCGGTGATGCGAAACTGATGATGTACTGTCATTGCACGCGCTGCCGGAAAGTAAAGGGTGCCGCTCATGCCATGAATGTATTCGTGCCCCCGGAAAATTTTACCTGGCTGCGGGGTGAAGAACAGGTGGTGGTTTACGATCATGCTGAAGCAGAACGATTCGGTAACAGCTTTTGCAAAACCTGCGGCTCATCAGTACCTCGCAAAGCGGACAACGCACCCATGGTAAATATTCCAGCGGGCTCTCTCGATGACGCGCCGGGCATTCAATCGCGCGGACACATTTATGTCGGGTCCAAGTCTGACTGGTTTGAGATTGCCGATGAGCTCGACCAGTTCGATGAAATGCCGTAACCCGTTATTGCGGGTTTAACCGGTATGGAAAATCGGGCAATGTTATATCTGTTTTGTGGAAAGATGGCTGCAGGGAAGTCGACGTTTGCCAGTGATCTGTCTCAGCGGAATAATCTGTTGTTACTCAGTGAAGACGATATGCTGGGTAAGCTTTACCCGGCAGAAATTGTCGATGTACCGGGCTATGTGAGCCGATCAGGCCGGCTTAAGTCGACAATTGAAAACCTGATTGTGCAACTGTTGTCTGGTGGTGCGTCGATTGCGATGGACTTTCCTGCTAACACAGAATCGCAAAGGGCGTGGCTCATCAACCTTGCACAATCCGCCGGTGCGGGCTTCCGGCTGTATTATTTCGAAGTGTCTGATACGGTTTGTAAAGCGCGTCTGCGTCAGCGTGCCGCTGAGCATCCACAAAGAGCGGCAACAGATACCGTTGAAATGTTTGATGCAATAACACGCTTTTTTGAAGCGCCCGATGAAATCAACACCGCGAATATAGTTCGTGTTAACGAATCCGGGAATATAGATCCGTTTATCGATTCGTAATGGTGTGTGAAGGGGTGGGGTTTTATAGCCAATGAAGTTTTTTACTACTGCATCAGTGCATCGTCCAGCGGGTAGGTTGAGAGCAGTTCGCAACCATCGTCGGTCACCAGTACCTGCTGTTCCAGTTTGACGCCATCTCGCTCGCCAATCGCGCCGATATAGCTTTCAATGCATAACACCATGCCCGCCTGAATAGTATCATTGTAGGGTGTTTCGCCGCGGTGTATCGGGTTGATCCTCGGGTATTCATCACACATACCCACAGCATGGCATATGCAGGTATAAGCGTTTTGCTGAAACTCCTGCGGAATCGGCCACGCATCTTTTTGAAATTCCTTAAGAGTGATGCCGGGTTTCACTAATGCCATATTATGTTGAACTTCCGTCACCGCAAGCTGATATAACTGCCGTTGCCTTCGTGTCGGTTGTGTCGGGCCGCAGTGCATTGTTCTGGAAACATCGGCGAAGTAGCCAAACGGACCTACCATATCAGTATCGAAACCCACCAGATCACCCGACGCTATCTTCCTCGCGGAGGCCTCCTGCAACCAGGGGTTTATTCGCGTTCCTGAAGCGAGCATTCTGCCTTCGTGCCAGTCGCCGTTGTTCGCAAGGTTGGTGTAGTTAAGTAGTGCCCAGAGCTGTAACTCGGACACACCGGGCCGGATTGCTTTTTGCACCTGTGCTATGCCGTGTTGTGCAACTTTGATTGCCCACTTCATGCAGGTGATTTCTTCTGCAGATTTTATAAGACGCGCCTGTTCAGTGATTGCAACCCCATCGATCACTTCAAGCCCTGCCTGTTGAAGTGCGGCGGTTATTGACGGGTTAACATATTCAATGGCAACTTTGCGATTATCTGTACCCAGCTCGGACAGGTATCGCAACAGATCGTCAGCCAGTGCATTAGCAGCTTCGGTCAGGTTTTTCCCGCCATCGAAAAACGATAGTGCGTGACCCGTTTCTGTTCTGTCCACACCCGGTGCCGTGCCGTATGCGGCGTACAACACCACTGGTCCATCCTGAGGTATCAGCAGGTAGGTGGTAGGAATGTGCGACTGAAATAAACCGTAGGTTCGATAATCAACGGCATAGCGCAGTGATACCGGGTTGACGATCAGACAGCAGGCGGCATCAGCCTTGTTCAACTGAAGTTTTATGCGTGCTAAACGGTATCGATACAGGGCGTCGAAATTAATTTCCGGCAGTGCGAATAATTGTGTAATGTCACTCCACTCATCGTGAGTAACCAGGTAATCGGGGTGCACCGTATTCATCGGCAAATCGTATCAAATTGCGATAACTCGACAAGCACAGTGTGCGACACGGTTTTTACGGCGCTGAACGCTTGTAGCGCTAATACACAGCAGCGAATAGGGCAGGAGCCTGAATGAATATTTACCGTGAGCAATAAGTACTGGCTGAGTGTAGCGCCGGTAATTTTCCTATTGCTGTGGTCTGGTGGTTATGCCACTGCCAAGCTCGGATTGCAGTACGCCGAGCCACTGACCTTTCTTGCGATTCGCTTCGCGAGTGTTGTAGGTATTATGTTGCTGTTGTACGGGTATCTGCGCCCTCCGCTGCCTCGCCACCCGCGTGAATGGCTGCATTTAGCCGTTGTGGGTTTTCTATTGCAAAGCGTCTACTTTGGCTTTTCCTATCTGGGTTTTGCGTCCGGGGTGGCGGCTGGCACACTGGCGTTGATAATGTCTCTTCAGCCGGTGCTGGTCGCGCTGGTGGCCCCGTCATTCAATGCGGAACGGGTAACCTGGCAGCGCTACGCCGGGCTGATGCTCGGCTTGCTCGGTGTGGCTATTGTTATCGGCACGAGGTCCACAATCGAAGCACCTTCATTGTTCGGTTTTGGGTGTGCGCTTTTTGCGCTGTGCGGCATCACACTGGGGTCACTATGGGAAAAACGGTTCGGTGTTTCACATCATCCGGTGGTCGCGAACCTGGCTGGATATGCAGTGGGGCTGCTTGGAATTCTGCCGTTTGTTTTCCTGTTTGAAAGCAGGGAGGTTATCTGGAGCGGCGAGCTGTTGGCAGCGCTTGCCTATCTCGTCATCGGGAATTCGGTCATTGCTGTGGGGTTATTACTCGCGATGATCCGCGCCGGCGAGGTCAGCCGGGTCTCAGCGCTGCTGTTTCTGGTGCCACCGATTGCAGCGTTGATTGCATGGCTTCTACTGGGAGAGGTAATGCCGGTGTTAGCGTGGCCCGGAATCCTGATTGCAGCCATCGGTGTCTATGTGGCTACTCGATACTGAACCCTGAGTCGACACCACCGGTGTGGTGATGTCGACCCAGGCTGGCGCTGGTATAGAGTAACTATCGCATCTGTGTGGTTGCGGTAAAGCATCTGTTTTGAAAGCCTCAACTACCGGTGGGTACTTGTGCCTTTCCTCTCCGGTTTAGCCGAACAACCAACAAGCCTGATGCCATAATTTACCCGGTCAGGTCGCAGCGATAAACAGTGGTTCGATCGCCTTGGCAGATGTCTGTGCAACCACCCGCCCGACTTCCTCACCATCTTTGAACATCACCAGTGTTGAGCGACGCGGGATATCCAGCTCTTCTACAATTGGAGCACTTTTAAAAGTGTCCCAGTCTACTGTTATTACTTTTACCGCCTTATAGGCAGGGTTACCGTCTATTAGTGCACTCACGGTGCGCTCTTGAGCTCGGCAGGTCCCTCACCAGGGAGCGGAAAAATCAAGCAAAAATGGCTCACCAGTCGCGAGAGCCTGCTCGTAAGCCTCGCGGGTGTAGTCCTCGTGCTTCGCATCTTCTGCCAGCGCGACGCCGGCAAAGGGTGCGATCGCGGACATGGCCAGAAACTGACGTCGTTTCATAGGCTGTTGCACTCCTGTGTTACAAGAATAGTATTGCCATTGGACCCGATGTCCAGTGGTAAGTCATTGGAACAGATATCCGGGTGATGGTTCAATATTTTTGTCTCATGCGCCTTCGCATGCTGATTTATATTCCTGAGCAACCCTGCATCATCCGACAAATGCTTTTTCCATAACGAAAGTGCCCGGTCTGCTGTTTGACCCTTCTACCAGGCCGTGATCGATGCAGATCGCTTTCATATCTTTATTGAGTCCCATCGAGCCGCAGATCATTACCCGGTCAGTGTCTGCACACAGAGGCTCTATCGCCAGATCACGGAACAGCTGCCCGCTTTCCAGCAGATGAGTTATCCGTCCGCGTGGCGTGAAGTCTTCCTGTGTGATCGACGGATAGTAGCGCACTGCGTTCGCCACATATTCGCCCACCAAAGGATCGTTCGGCAGGTGTTTCATTAAATCCTGACTGAAACCGAGCTCATCGATGTGCCGGCAGGTATGGGTGAGGATAATCTGCTCAAAGCGCTGGTAGAGCTCCGGATCGCGGACAATCGAAGCGAATGGGGCGACGCCGGTGCCAGTGGCAAACATATAAAGGCGCTTGCCAGGTAGCAGTGCGTCCAGTACCAGACTGCCAACGGGTTTGTTCTGCACCACCAGATTGTCACCTACACGAATGTTTTTCAGCCGTGAGGTTAGTGGTCCGTCCGGTACCTTTATCGAATAAAACTCGAGCTCATCATCCCATGCCGGGCTGGCAATCGAATAGGCGCGCTGAAGTGGTTTACCCGATTGCACATCGGGCAGGCCGATCATGGTGAATTCACCCGAACGAAAACGCAGGCTGTCGGGGCGGGTAACCCGAAACGAAAAAAGCCGGTCATTCCAGTGTTTTATTGCGGTGACCTGTTGCAGCGGGACAGAGCTGGCAGAGTTTGCGTCGCCGGAGGAAATAGCGCTCATTTTGTTGTCTTATTTTTTATCGGTTTAACGGCAATATATGGTCATCAACGCGCGAACAAAAGGAAGCAGGCTTCAAATACAGGAAATCATTCTACGTGGTGCACCGGGCAGGCATTGTGTGCCAAATGGTGCTTTGAGTTTCATGCAGCCCTGATCAGCAGTACACTGCAATACGGTTACTCCAGATGATCTGACCATGAAAATACAACTAGCCTATGGCCACAACGGGCTTGACGTCACCTTGCCCGCAGCAGCCCGGCCTACCGTCATTCGAAAGCCGCAGATGGACGTATCTGCTGACGCCGGGTCACAAATCCAGGCTGCACTGGATAACCCGGCAGGCAGTGAGTCGCTCGCGTCGCTGGCCAAAGATGCGTCCAGCGCGTGTATTTTGATTTGTGACATCACCCGCCCGGTACCGAATCATTTATTTCTGAAGCCGCTCATTCAGCGGTTGCTTGCGGCAGGAGTGCCTGCGTCCGGGATCACCGTGCTGGTAGCCACCGGACTGCATCGACCGAACCTTGGCGATGAACTCGAAGAACTCATCGGTGATCCCTGGGTGCAACAGCATGTCAGCGTCGAGAATCACTATGCACGGGATGAAGCGCAGTGCGTATCACTGGGGACGACTCAAAAACACCGGGTGCCGGTGGGGCTGAACCAAACCTTTGTCAATGCGGATATCAAAATTGCCACCGGACTTGTCGAGCCACACTTTATGGCAGGTTATTCCGGTGGTCGTAAAGTGATCGCGCCGGGGGTGGCGCACCACGAAACGATTCGCACCTTTCACAGTGCGAGGTTTATGGAAAGTCCGTTTGCCACCTCGTGCAATCTTGAGGGTAACCCGCTGCATGAAACGCAACTTGAAATTGTTAACATGTTGCAGGGGCCTGTGCTCGGCCTCAACACAGTGATTGATGAACACAGAAATCTCGCGTTCGTCTCGTTTGGTGACATAGTTGAAAGTCACATGCAGGCAGTCGCTTTTGCACGCCAGAGTTGTGAGGTAAAAGTCGGACGGAAGTTTAAAACCGTATTGACAAGCTCGGCAGGTTATCCGCTCGATAAAACCTACTATCAAACGGTTAAGGGGATGGTCACACCGCTCGATATTCTTGAGCCGGGTGGTGATCTGATCATCGTCTCGGAATGTTCCGAGGGCTTTGGTTCCGAAGAGTTTCTGGCGGCACAAAAAAGACTGGTCAGTTTGGGTGTCGATGCATTTCTAGAGACACTGACTGAAAAATCACTGGCCGATATCGATGAGTGGCAAACTGAGATGCAGCTCAAACCCATGCGCGTAGGTCGTATCAAACTGTTTGCACCGCAGCTTGAAGGTACGTTGCATGCAGCGACCGGGGTGGCGGCAGTGAATGACCTTGATGCGGCTATTGCGGAAAGTCTGGCAGCGCAGGGTGATTCGGAGCTGGCTGTGATTCCCGAAGGCCCCTACGTGGTGCCGTTTTGCGCATGATACCTGTTCGAATAGACTGCCATGCGCTCGGAGGCGTTGCCGGTGATATGTTTGCGGCAGCACTGTTTGATGCCTGCCCGTGGCTTTATGATGATTTCCTGAAAGACCTTGCACAACTGAACATCGAAGGGCTGGACGCAATACTGTCAAAGCAAACATCCAAAGGACTGTATGCACAGCATTTCTCTGTAAATCAATCAACTGATGAGAAACCGCCACGTACGCTGCCGGCCGTGATCGACTTTCTCAACGGTAAATCTCTTGATTCTGGTATCACTGACGTCGCCATAGATATTTATCGTCTTCTGGCAAAAGCCGAGGCGGCAGTACACGGCAAACCTGTTGAAACCGTGCACTTTCATGAGGTGTCAGACTGGGATTCCATGGTAGACATTCTTGCCGCTGCGGGTATCATCGCGCGCCTGGATTGTCGTCAATGGCGTATCGGACCGTTGCCGCTGGGGGGAGGAACGATCACCACAGCTCATGGTGATATCCCGTTGCCGGCACCCGCCACAGTGCAATTACTGGAGTCGTTCGAGTGGAGTGACGATGGACAACCCGGTGAACGCGTCACCCCGACGGGTGCTGCCATTCTGGCTTATCTAAAACCCGATAAACTTCAGCAGAAAACCGGCGCCGCGAGGCTTGCTCAAACTGGTGTTGGATGTGGTACCCGTCAACTGGCCGATCGTGCCAACATATTTCGGGTTTGCATTTTTGAACAACCGGAAACCAACATGGTATGCAGTGATCCGGTTACGCATCTGGCCTTCGAAGTAGACGATATGACCGCAGAAGAGATCGCACAGTCGATCGATATTCTTAGAGATGAGTCTGGCGTACTCGACATCAGCACCGTGGTCATGCAGGGTAAGAAAGGCAGGCAGGCAACCGGGTTGCGTTTATTGTTAGCACCCGATGCTATGGATGCTGTGATTGAACAGTGCTTTCGGCAGACAACCACACTGGGCGTGCGTCATATGAATTTACAGCGAAAAATCCTGCATCGGGACCACAAAGAGATCGATGGTTACCCGGTAAAAACAGCTTGTCGACCGCAGGGAACACTAACCGCGAAAGTTGAACGTGACTGTCTTAATGAAATAGAGACACTGCAGGCGCGAAGAGCGCTCGCCCTGACCATTGAAAAAAGTGCCGTCGATGATTGAGTGCGACGACAAACTCCGCCGCTTGCTTCAAAGTAAAGAAGGCACGCTATACATTGCGTTAAGCGGTGGTATCGACAGTCTTACACTCATGACGGTTGCCGCTCGGGTCAGGGTACACCCGACCATTGCGATGCATGCGGTGTCAGCGGCGGTACCGGTGGAAGCAACCGAAAGGTGTCGTTCACTGGCGGTGCAGTTCGGGTGGGAATTGCAGGAAATAAACGCACTTGAATTTGAAAGTGAGCAATATGTGAGCAACCCGCACAATCGTTGTTATTACTGCAAGAGCAGTCTTTTTACTGCGATTAACGCCTGTAAAAACGTCGCCGGAACCGGAACCATTGCGACCGGCACCAATATAGACGATCTGGGAGATTTCCGGCCCGGTTTAAAAGCCGCTGCCGAGCAACAGGTTTGGCAACCTTATGTTGAAGCGGGGGTAAACAAGGACACCATCCGCCAGATCGCCAGCGACGAAAACCTGGGTACGCTGGCACAACTGCCGGCGGCACCCTGCCTTTCAAGTCGGGTTGAAACCGGAATTACGATCAACCCGAATGACCTTCAGCTGATACATCAGGTAGAAAGACTCATCACACAACTAACCACACCCGGCGATATACGTTGCAGAATAATGAAGCGGGGAGTGGTTGTACAGCTTCCAACGGACAGTCGCATTTTGTCGGATAAAGAGTTCTGTCTTCACGCACAGTCGATGGTTGAAGATCTTTGCGTTGCTGCTGGCAAAACATTCATCGGTTTCGAAGAGTACAAAAAAGGCAGTGCCTTTATAAAACCGGAGGCTGTCATTCGTGCAGGAGTTTGAATTCGACTGGCATCGTCAGCAACGCACCGGTGTTGCTGAAGCAGTGTTGTGCGAAGGCAAAACGGTCGAACAGATCAAGTCGATACTGGCGCAGGCGAATCAACGACAGGCTTCACTGCTGTTAACGCGGCTGTCACTGGCGGCAATGCGTGAATGTTCTGAGAATTTCACGAACCTGGAGTCGCACGATGCATCTGAAACCGCTGTGTTGAATAACGGACTGCCTGCGTTGGCTGTATCTGATTGTCTGATAGTCACTGCTGGCAGTTCTGATATGAAGGTTGCGCACGAGGCACGCCAAACGTTGCTCTATAACGGCCTTGATGTGCCGATCATTGCGGACTGCGGCGTAGCTGGGCTGTGGCGACTGACGGATAAGCTGGAACTTCTGAATGCGGCACCCCTGATAATTGCTGTTGCCGGAATGGAGGGCGCTTTATTTCCCGTGCTGGCAGGGCTGGTAAAAGGCGTGGTCATCGCTGTACCAACCTCTAACGGCTACGGTGTGGCGCAAGGCGGTAAAGTCGCTCTGGGGAGTGCGCTGTCTGCCTGTTCACCCGGGGTGGTCGCGGTAAATATTGACAACGGGTTCGGCGCTGCGTGTGCCATGTTGAAGATGATGCCTGTAACTCGTCGCAGTGCTCAATAGCATTATTCTGCCAATAGTAGTCATATGGATTTTGAGTGACTACTGAATGAATGCCTTCATAACAACAAGTCCTGCCTTTTCCTTTTAAACGCACCTATCGCCGATCAATCTGTATCTTTGATGCTCATGATCTGACAGATCCGCCGCCCGATCAAAATGAATAACTACAATAAAAACGAAGCACTCTACGGGAGCCTGTCCTGGTATGACAACCCGCATACCAGGCACGCACTTGATGAATTCTGGTTTTCTGTTGTTCAGTTTCTGCGTCAGCGTGGTATTGACAATATTTGTACCGACCTGCAGCGTGATGTCGGGTTGGAAGCACTATGGGGTAGCCCGCAACTGATTATCGGACAGTGTTGCGGTCCTGACCTGTTTACACCTGCGGGGAGTGAACTGAATGTCATCGCAAGACCTGTTTTCTCAGATCTTGATTGCCGTCCCGGCAACTACTTCAGCTATATCATGTGTCGTACAAACAGTGTCCCGCGCGCTGCGCGAGTTGCGGTGAATTCACCAAGCTCGCGGTCAGGCTGCTATGCCCTGACAGAGTGGATGGAAGCGAATGAGGTTAATACAACCTCGTTTACCGTCAGTGGCTCACATAAGAACAGTCTGGCGTTGCTTGAAAGTCATCAGGCGGATCTGATCGCCGTTGATGCTCACTCATTACACCAGTGCCAATTGCAAAATGACAGCCCGGTGATCGATCGGAGTCGGGAGGCACTGGCACCACCGTTTGTCTCGCATAATGCATCAGATCATCATCGGGAATTACTCTTTGAAGCGTTACTACACGCCATCAGGGTGCATGGGCACGCTGTGGGCATGTCGGGGTTAATTGAGTGCGGGCGCTGCGACTACCGGCGGGCAGGGATGGATCAGCCGTCATCAGTGCCAGTAACACCACTGGCGAACTGAAGGGCTTTATCCGGCAGCCGGTTCAGTGTGGTATTGACTGAATCCGTCTGGTCTGTGCAACTGCTTTGATTCAATTATTAGTGAATTGATCCTTATGTACTAGATCATTTTACTTGGCGCTTTGAGACAATCGAATCTACGATGAATGCGTGCAACGCCTGGGTGTGACTGCAATATGGCCAGTCAGCGCATCAAAAGTGAGTTTGTAAACTGAATTCGCAAAAGGATTAGCATTTTCAAATGCCGTATTCTTCTGGTATTGAATGACCGACGCTTCCGGGAAAACTATGGATACACGATGGAAAGTGATGTGCCTGTTATTTCTAACCCGAATTGCTCTGGGTTTTCAGTTTCAGGTCGTCGGCTCAATTTCTTCCCGGCTCATAGAAGCACTTCAGCTGGATTACCGCCTTGCGGGTATTCTGGTAGGTCTGTTTCTTTTTGCCGGTATATTTTTATCTTTTCCTGCCGGATTGATTCAGCGATTCACCACAGAAAAAGCGCTGGTGGTCTGCGGTTTGTTGCTGCTTGGACTGGGAGGGTTTGTCAGTAGCTATGCATCGAGCTACGGTTTGATTGCTGTTGGACGTGTGATCAGCGGTGCCGGATTTGTCTTCAGTACACTGTATTACACAAAAATGGTGACTGACTGGTTCAGTGGTAAAGAGCTTGCCACAGCAATGGCAATTCTGGTTATGAGCTGGCCGGTGGGCATTGCGCTACGGCAGGTTGTACACCCGTTCATAGCCGGCGCGTTTGGCTATTCAGCCGCGTTCCTGGGCGCCTCTCTATATTGTAGTTTGCCGCCATCGTCGTCTGGTGGTTGTACCGATCTCCAGCTATCGAAGGCGATAAAAAATCTACCCCTGTGGCCGTATGGAATTTGTCCCGGTACCATTTGAAACTGACCTTGCTTGCTGCACTTGTATGGGCATTGTTTAACGCCGTGTATGTGGTGTACCTGAGTTTTGTCGTCGAATTGCTGGTATCACATGGTTTTAGCGAGCAGCAGGCGGGTGCGCTTGGCAGTGTTCCGAGCTGGATTATGGTGTTTACCGCCATCGCTGCCGGTGTACTGGTGGATCGTACCGGCAGGAGAGACGCTGTGCTTTATATCAGCCTCATCACCAGCGCAATCTCACTGTTGATGATGTCCACAGGCGTGGCTATCTACCTCTGTATTCTTTTACTCGGTACGATCGGGTTTGGTTCAGCGGGCGTCATCATGTCCCTGACCGGTGAGGCAATGCCGCCCGAGTCTCGGGCCTTCGGTATGGGCGTGTTCTTTACAATGTACTTTATGATCGGGCTGCCTGCACCCGGTGTGGCGGGTTGGTTATATGATATAACCGGTACCGCGCTTGCGCCGATGGCGTTTGCAAGTGCGCTTTGTTTGTTCGCAGCAGCGAGTAATTTCTGCTTCAGAGCGACCCTGAACCGTAACGCCGCTTCAATACCCGGTTAAAGTATTTTTTCACGTGAGTACAGTTTGACTGCTGCCAGATAGAGCAGCACTGCGGAAAGCAAGGTGCCTGCAATAGATAACCCGATATGGATATAACTGATATCGTCCTGCAATACCACCCGCTCCAGCAGCTGGTACTGGCTCAACATGGGCAGTGCCATCGTCAGGTTAACAGACTTGATATTCACAAATTGCAGAATAAAAAACGGCGCCATCGGAAACACCATTAGCAACCCAAGGTAAGTTTGTGCTTCTTTCGTGCTCTGGGTGCTGGCGGCAACTGTCATCAGTACAGCGGCTATAAAAAATACCAGTGGACTGGCCAGTAGCCAGGCGCGGGTGATTGTCGGGCCATCAAAGCTTATTACACCGCCCGCTGCCTCCGGTGAGAGGAATCGGAAAACCAAAAACAGGCTGATAGCAGTCAGGATGCTGGACAGACCGACAAAAGTGAGTACCGCGAGGTATTTTCCCAGTACCAGCTTGTAGCGTGACATCGGCAAACTCAGCAGTGGTTCCAGTGACTGGCGCTCGCGTTCTCCGGCAGTAGTGTCGATGGCCAGATAAAACCCGCCCATTACCATCGCCACAATCAATAGAAACGGCAGTATTGAGGCGAGCAATTGTCCGCGGAATCCATTGGATGACACATCCTGCAAAGTGACGTTGACGCTATTGAATACCGATGGATCAATACCTCGATGTTGCATCCGCAGCGCATTGATGGTTTGCGCGTAGGCGTTCAGAAGTGTATTGAGTTTGCGTGCTTCTTTAGCTGAGTGCTTGTCGCCATCGTTAACATGAATGATCAGCGGCGCAGGTGTTCCACTGCGCAATGCGGTGGCAAAGTCTTGTGGTATTTCCAGTACGACCGGAACATCACCACGTCGAACACTGGCTTCAATCTCCGCCGGTGCCGGTTCTACATCCATATTATTTGAATGCAGAAATTTCATGAGATTAGGAGCGCGTTCACTGTAGCTGACAGCAATCGGGGAGGGTTCGTCAAAACTCACAGCTGCCTGTTTGAGGCTGGCAACCAGCGCACCACCGATTAAAAGAGGTAACAGAACAGGTCCGAACAATAGCGCGTAGAAAACAGTCTGGCGGTCGCGCAGGTTATCGACGATCTCTTTCCACAGCATCACCGAGACCATTACAACTCGCCTCCAATAGCAACTACAAAAGCATCTTCCAGTGATTGCTGGCCGGTGTTTTCAAGTAGTGTATCGAGTGCGCCGGTCATAGAGATATTGCCGCTGGAGATGATTGCTATCTCATCGCATAGGGCGGCAACCTCCTGCATGATGTGACTTGAAAAAACAATACAGTGCCCGTCACTGGCAAGCTTGCGAATAATTTCACGCAGGCTGCGAGTGGCCATGACGTCCAGCCCGTTGGTCGGCTCGTCGAGCAATATCGTTTGTGGCCGGTGTACCAGCGCCCGGGCCAGAGCTACCTTGGTTTTCTGGCCCTGCGAAAACCCGGCACTGCGCCGGTCTGCAAACTTCCCCATATCGAGCATGTCTATTAATTCATCTACCCGCACCTTTGTCGTTTTTTTATTCATACCGCACAGGCGTGCATAGTATTCAATGTTTTCGCGGGATGTCAGTCGCGGGTAGATTCCCGCGTTGTGTGGCATAAAGCCCAGATGTTGCCTCACGGACAGCACATCGTTGGTTACAGAGTATCCGTCTATAGACGCTTTGCCGCTGTCAGGGCGAATCAAGGTGGCAAGCATTCGCAGGGTAGTAGACTTACCGGCACCGTTCGGGCCCAGCAAGCCGGTGATGCGCCCATCTTCTGCTTTGAAACTCACAGACTCAACCGCGACCACCTTTCGTTTGGGTTGCCCTGGAACTCCGACAAAGGTCTTACTCAAATGATCAGCATGAATCATGGTGTCGGACCATTAGCATCGATAAATAGCGCGGGCGGAGATAATCGATTGAGGCAATCGACGTTCAAACCATCCGGATCCGCAGAGTCGATGAACCGTGACATTATCGAAGGCACACAACCCAGAGGTGCCTGTGTATGGCTCTGGTGCGGGTTGATGATGTGGCGTGCGTTGCTCAGGGACTGAATGGCAAGCTCTGCGTATTCAGGAGGCGTTATCGGGTCTGCCTCACCCGATAGTGCCAGCACTGGGACATCACTGACGACAGGGTCGTGAAAGTCATTGTCTATCACACCGGTGGGCCATTGCCTGCAACTGGCTATCATTGCATCGAGGATGAAGTCGCCCAGATAGGTACTTTGTAGCTGGTCACGGCTTTCCATTGAATCAATATACGGTGCATCCTCTGTACATATCACCGCCGAGTGCATACCGGTCGCCATGGTGCCGCCGAGTTGCGTCATTTGCATAGCTGCTTGTCTGGCGAACGGGGCGAGATTGTCGTTGGTGGAAGCGTCGTTGAGCATCGATGGCAGGATTGCCGTACCGTACGAAGAGTAACTCAGCAATCTTACTGTGGTGGCAAGATGCTGATCATTGAATTCCATATCATCCAGCGCACCGAGAGAGATGTTTTCATACTTAACGATACGTGAGTTATTTTTAAGCGATGTAAACAGAGCGGTGGTTTTCGCTGCCAGTTCCGGAAAAGCCTCCGCACAGTCGGCCTCGTTTTCGCATCGTTCAAAAAGCATATTCAGTGCACGTTGTGCGTGCAAAGGAATTTCCGGTCCGATCGGTTTTTGCGGGGCGACTACCGCGTCAATCACGACACTGCGGCTGTGCTGCGGGTAGCGACGCAGGTAATGCAACGCCACACGCGTTCCATATGAAACGCCATATAAATTCCATTGTGATATACCCAGTGCCTGACGCACCGAGTCGAGATCGCGGACAGCCACACTGGTGGTGAACCACTCGGTGGGCAGTGACTGGCTTTCGTAGCATTCCGCGGCGGCGCGTTCTACCTCTTCCAGATCCTCACTCAACGGTGTGTCGGTCGGTGGAGTAGGGCAATCCATACGGGCCGAATCACCAGTGCCACGCTGATCAATCAGGTAGACATCACGGTTGGCCAGTATCGGATAAAATGCGTTTCTGATTTGCGGCCAGGCATCCGTCGCACTTTGACCCGGTCCACCTGCCAGCAGGGTCACTGGATCGGCGGCCGGCTGATTTGCCCGCGCCGGAATCTTTGCGATAGACAAAGTAATTGTGTCGGGTGCCGCATCGCTGGAGGCGGATAGTAGCTCAGGAGCCATATCGTGGGTAAACGATACAGAAAGGGTGGCGCATTCTGCAGGCACTGATGCCGGCATTGAGCCGATTCGACAGGGCGTGAAGTCACTGAGTGTATTGGCAGAGGAATCGGCCCACGTGGGAAAGCTTAGAAAAAGCAGGGCGAAGCCGATGGTAAATTTGACTGGCATAAGCCGACGAAGCAATCGGCGGGCCGTCTGGCTACATCCTCGCAGTGACCCGACATTCGAGTCACTGGAATATAGTGAGGTCAACGCCTCAGATCAGCTGACTAACTGCTGGCCGAAGTGTGGGGCTGACACATTGAGTGTCTGTGAACGCCGGTACTATTGAAGTGTTGAGCCACCGGCGTCACGCCACAATACCCTGATGACGGATACCATCGAGGGAGCATCGGGCCGACACTCCACTCGAGTAGATCGACCTCTTTTTGAAAGCTGCCCGGGCTAGGTGCGATCTCGCTTTACATAACCGATAAATTCCACCACGCCGTCACTTCCACAGGCGTATTCGTCGCTGCTGTAAACATACTCACCGTTAGCACAGGTAAATAGTGCCACCCGATCATCGGCGTCGAATTCATGTACATAGCCTACCGGTCCATATGACAATCTACCGCCGCAGTACATGTCGGTGCTTATGTAAGAGCCGGTGTTACCCTGACACTCGTAAGCCATGTAAGTGCCTGCTTCATACTCACGCAACAAAAACCAATCGTTTAACGCGCTGTACGAATCACCCACTACGCGGGTAGAGCTTCGGTAATCGCCATTGCTGTTAGCAAAGCTGGTCAGTTTTGTGTAGGGCAGGTTTTCGAAACCGCAATCGGGTGTGTCGCCCGACATTGTCGACCAGGTGTCCCATACAGGCTTCGGCGTGCCGTCTTCTCTGTGCAGACCGAATGCCGCACCACGAGTGGCCTCATAGTTGTTGTCCTGCATGCGGTGATAGATGTAGTTTTCAATGCCCGGTGTGCCCAGTACATTTCGATAAGAGTTACATACAGATATATGTTGGTCGTATTCGTTTGACTGACCGTTTGAGCTAATACCGTTTTCAGTCAGATGCACTTCCCACGACTCAGGCTGAAACGGAAACTCCTGTCGCAGCCAGCCCGACATTACACCGATATTGCCGTAGGTAACACGGGGTAAATCATCATATGAAAATTCGGCTCTGGACAGATAATGGTTATACGGATGGTATGCGATGCGCCACTTGCGCCCCTCAGCCCGGCTGTGTACACCGCGCACAAAGGTTTTCACAGACAGTATCGGGTTGCTGTTGGCAGGCGTATCAAAATTGGTGTCGAACTGATGTGCAAATGGCATTAACACGCGTGCAGCCGGTTGAATCGCCATGACTCGATCGTAGGCTGCGTTATAGTTAGCCGAATAGTCTGCAATCCACTTTTCCTGATCACAGGCAATACCGCTGCCGCAGTCTACTTTGTACCACTGGTTCATATTGACTTCATTGTGAATGATAAAATCAACCACACGCCCGTGACCGTTGAGGCCGTTATAACGTTCGGCAATCATTGCAACAAAACGTGCGTAGTCATCAGGGTTGCGGGCTGAACAGAATTTTCCGGTGTCAGTGTCTGCCGCCGGGCAGGACTCACTACGTGCCCAGGAAGGTACACCGTACAGCACAGCCGTTACGCGCTTACCCTGTCCGGACCAGTACTCGATCTGATGATCAAAAGCGACTTCCACCGTAAAGCATTGTCCCTCGAAACTGATCTGAGACGCGCTGCAATCGGTGGTTTGTTCCGGCTGCCAGTTTTCCCACACCAGGTTGGCGATGACGCCGGAAACGCCGGCATCGAGTAGTTGGTTTCGATCGGGCCAGAAATCAGTGTTCAGTGATTTTAATTCTGCGCCAGTGCGTTTTGGATAGGGAAGGCTGGATCCCAGGTTCGTCTGTTGAGGCAGGAGCTCGACTTTTCTCTCCGGCGCGACCGTAAACTGGCCATCCTGCAAAACAGGCGGGTTACTCTGAACCTGGACTACGGGCTGTTGTGCGGTGGTGTCCGGTGCACCCCCTGCGGTTTCCACATCAAGTCTGTCGTCACTGCAACCACTGAGCAGAACAAATGCACAAATCAGCGAAGCCTGGAAACCACTAAAATTCATAAAACGCACTCTGTCGAAATCGGGAGCGGAGTGTTTCATTTTTGAAACAAGCATTTCGAGCACTGGTGCAGGTATTGGCGCGTCTGCCGGTCAATCCGGCTCGTTTTAGAGAATCAGTCCACATTTATTCCGGCGGGAGCCGGGCTCGGGCAGCCGTCTATGTTCACTGCCGGTTTTAACAGCCTGCCTGTTGAGAGCGCACCTGCGCTTGGGCGATTGCGATGGGCACAACAAAACCGGCTGCTTTGGTTCAGTCCGATCATGACTGGTGTTACAGTTCGCAGCTGATCAGAACACCCCGGAATCAAGGCATTGAAATCCTCTTTGGCTACAGCTGCAGTGGCGTTAGTTGTTTTATGTGTTTCCAGCTTCACCCAGGCTCAGGAAAACCCGGACAAATTGTCCAAGCTGGTGCTAATGAAGCTTTCGCGCGATCAGTCGATGGCGTTGTGTCAGTCCGACGTGTTCACACAATGCATGGGATTTGATCAGCAACAGTGCCTTGCGCTGTCTGAACAGGCGCTGCAAAAATGCCTGGGGCCGTTGCCGGATACCATCAAGCTCGCGGATCTGCAGAATGAAACGCTCGAGGCCTGTCCGCAAACGGTTTACAGCGATGCCGGGTACAGTGAAGAGAAAGCGCAGTCTTGTCTGGAAGACGCACTGAAATAAAGCGCTGCTCAACGAAACGGCCGCCAGCGACGCAGGGTTGCTGATGGCGTGGTCGTTGGCACCACTCAGCCCGACCTACAGCTCTGTGATACTGCCGAGGTAGTGGTTATACCATCCCGCTTCCGCATTGTTGGGTCCGCGCTGCGGCATACCCGGAGTTGAAAGCGTGTCGCTCCAGTTGCTCAGTTGTTCACGTAGTGTTTGTGCAATTGCGGGCTGCGAGGTAATCAGGTTTTTATTTTCATGTTCGGCTGCCAGGTCGAACAGGTATTCATTAGCCCCGTTCGTCAGGTATTTCCAGTCGCCAACGCGAATTGCAGCCTGGTTCCAGAATCGCCAGTACAAAGGTCTCTCATCCAGATCATGCGTGTTTCCGGTGAGATGCGGTATCAGATCGACACCGTCAAGCTCACTGGTGTCCGCCCCGGCCAGTTCCAGTGTTGTGGCGGCTACATCAAGCGTGGATACGGCGTTGTCAAAGACAGTGTTGGGTGGCAAGTTGTCGGGCCAGGTCACGATATAGGGTACACGAATACCTCCTTCCGTCAGCATGCCTTTTTCACCGATCCAGGGTGTGTTCAATGAACCGTCCCAGGCGGCAGTGTTATCCTCTATCGGGGCGTCATCCATGTGTATGCCAAGTGGTGCGCCATTATCACTGATAAAAAACAAGACCGTATCGCCGGCCAGTTCCAGCTCATCAAGCTTTTGTCGTATGCGGCCTACACCATCATCAATGGCCGACATCATTGCCAGCGCGTACTTTCGTCTTGTCTCAACGGTTGATTCATGTCTGGACAGATACTCTTCTGTGGCTTCCATCGGCACATGCGGAGCGAAGTAGGGTAAATACAAAAAGAATGGCTGGTGGCGGTGTTTTTCAATAAACGCCAGTGCCGCCTCTGTGGTGACGTCCAACCGGTAGTCTTCGTTGTGGCGGTACGCTGCACGGATTTCGTTGCCGTTGAAATCAAAGTTGGTCCACCAGGTGTTTCTGAAGCCGTAGTACACATCATCGAACCCCCTCTGATCCGGAAAGTATTGTGCCCGCACTTCAAGGGAAGTTGAGTTGACGTCAAAATCCGGTGAGTTCTGATCAATACCCAGGTGCCATTTACCCGCCATGCCGGTTCGATAACCCACTTCCTGTAATCGATCGGCCATGGTTGGCTGCGCCAGTGTCATTGGTGTCAGGGAGTTGTCATCCAGGTTGAACTTCTGCTGGTATCTGCCCGTCAGTAATGACGCTCGTGATGGTGTGCATTGCGGTGCGGTGACGTAACCGGCGGTCATACGGACACCGTCGCTGGCAAGTTGATCAATATGTGGTGTGACAATATCGGTGACTACGCCGTTTGCCCCGATATCGGCGTAGCCCTGATCATCAGTAAAAACCACGATCACGTTTGGCCGGTTATCCGTTCTTGTTTTGGCCGCCACTTCTGTCTGTGGTGCATCGTCAGAGGTGCAGGAGAGTAAAACTGCAGCGACGAGCGGGGTTAGTGAAAACAGGTGTCCAGGTTGCATGGCAAACACATTTCAAGGGCAAGCTGCAGGGCAATGCAAAATGTAAACCCCTAAAACGCTGTTGCCGGTTAGTTGGCCGGTTTAACAGCAGCGTGACACGTGGCTGTTAAGCCTAGGGTTCAAAATATACCGAACGGTGATCACTGCGGTAGTTCAGCACCCGTTTTAATGCTGGCAGGTATTCACTGGCCTTTGCCGGTTGAGCGTTGATTTCATCTACCTGCATTTTTTTGTGTGTTCGGGCTATATGCGGGCAGGGAGACAGTATGTTTTCGATGTCCGGGTGGCTTGGTTCAATGAAGAATTGCAGCTTTCTGCCGAGGTTTTCTATCACCAGCGCCAGCTCGCCATTGTGAAAGCTCAGAAAATTCTGGGCGCGCCGGGTCGGAAGTGCCGGCCAGTCGAGGCCAAGTCCGCACGGGGCGGCCGGGTCAGTTGCACTGCACCAGAAAGTGCCTGTTAATGAATTCGGTTGCTGCAGACGGTTGAGTGCCCGCTGGCTGATAAACTGCGGACCGGATAACTGCTCGTAAAACAAGCCCTGCATCACTTCACCGGAGAGTTCCATAATTCTGAGTGTTTTAAACAAGTGCTTCCACTTGAACACACCGCCTTCGCGGTTGGCCAGTTCCCTGTTGACAATGCCATAACGCTCGAGCAGTACATGCACTCTTTCTCTGGACAGTTCGAGCGTCGAGACAGGATCGGTCTTATGGTCGGTCTTCGGAAGCACCCGCCAGTTACCTGCCCAGCTGCCATGAATAGTTCGCAGTCGCCTTCTGCTGGAAACAGCGGTTGCCCGTTTAACGCCCGACAATCGAAAGTTGTTTTGCAGACCTTTGCGCAAGGGTGCCAGGCTATCTGCGGTTACTTGTCCACTCCAGACTGCCTCCCACCAGCTGTCATTGACATCATCGATTTTGTCTTTCAAGTGTTCGTCGATCTGTCGATAGCTGTAGCTTGCGCTCGGGTCAATAAATCCGTTAACCACCGGGGAGACTGAGTCGCTGGTATCGGCAACATTCAGCCATTCCATGTCTTCCGGGTAACACAGCGTACCCTGCCCTTTTTGTGTACCCAGCCAGCACAGCTCCTGTTCGGTAAAAGCGCTGTCCAGATAATGGTCGGAGAATCCGGTCAGGCGCGCGGCGTACATATCACATAGCAGGGTTTGTATATGTGTGCTGTAGCCCCGGAGTGAATCCACTGTTTCCAGCACAGACTGATCGCTGGCTGTCCGATTAAAGTGCTGCAGTCTGGCAAACAGTTTTGGCAGTTCGGTGACTGGCAATGTGTCGAACTGGGGGCGACGTGATGCACGCTGCCAGCGCAGAAGAATTTCAAAGTTTTCGCTGTCACAGTAGTAAACAGATTCATCGTTTAGAATCAATTTGCCGTTGATCAGTGATGTATCAGCACTCTGCAGGTAGCCCTCAGGTAACACGGGTATCAGTGCCGTGATGTCTTCAATAGACAGCGGTCCGTAAAAGGACAATATCTCATTGGTAAATGTCAGGTGGGTTCGGTCGTCGGTGATGTCAGGTAGCTCAAGGTACTTGTGCGAAACCAGTTCACAATTCGCTGCCAGTCCACAGTCGATGAGTTGCTTTGCATTTTCCAGGTGACAAACCCATTGTCGGTCTCCCTGCAAAAACATGCAGAGTAGCGGGTCGCTCGTTGCCGGGCTGTTGTTCCATGCCGGCCACCATTCGTTGTCAGGTAGCATAACCCTTTCTTTTACCCATTCATTCCACTCAGCGGCATCGGCAGGTTGGTAATCCGGATGCAGACGCTGTCTTTTAGCAGTGAACTCATTACTTATCTCTACACTGATGGCTGGTCGCAGACTGCTGTCATTGACCGCCGTTTTTATTAAGTCATCGGACAGCGCACTGACTTGCGGTTGCTCCGGTGTGTCGTCTGCGTACATGTACTTGTTAATCTGATCAAATGTCAGGTTTGCCGCAAACGGAGTCGGCGAGGCGGTCTTAATAAAACTCCACTCGCAGACACCATCGTTTATCTCGGTAAGGTTGCGCTTCAAGCCGGACAAGTCAAACTCATCCTGTAAACACGTACGCCATGTTTCCAGCATCACTGGAAATGTATCCAGGTGCAGTGTGGCTGACATCAGCTTCTTTGCCTGTAACCGGCTCATCCATAATGGCAGACGCTGGTTAAAACGCTGCCGCGGCAACAACAGAAATCTGCCGGCACATTCTCTGAAACGGGCTCCGAAATAGCCTGATCCCTCCAGTGTTTTACGTAAGTGTTTTTCAAGGTTGGCCGGGCTGACCATGGCAAACAGTTCTGCCGGATCAGGGTCGTTGGCAATCTGCAGTACTATGGCGTCGTTGCCCGCATGGAGTTCCACCCGCTCACCATAGCGCTCGTGCCAGGCACTTTGCAGTGCCAGCGCCCAGGGGTGATTCAGCTTGCCACCCCAGAATGTATGCAGCACCAGTTGCCTCTGGTTGTCCGGGCCTCGATAACCGCCCGGGCCCGAAGCGATGAGTTCTATCAGAATATGATGCCTGTGCGGCAGTGCGACACCGCTTGCCTCGCGTTGACGTTGTAAATACTCCGTCAGTTTTTCAGCCGCTAACTCATCGAACGAAAGTGTCGACTGCAGGTGTTTCAGTAGTGAGTCTGCGTCGCTTGCATCGAGGTGTGATTCTGCCTGTTCTAAAAATTCACCGATTCTGGCGGCGTAGTGCGAGCTGCGGTTATATCTTTCTGCCCGCCAGAAAGGCGGGGCAAGACTGTCATTCGCCTGAGTCACAAACACATCGTTGTGGGTTATCTGCTTTACCTGCCAGTTCTGGGTACCCAGTGAAAACACATCTCCGGTGCGAGCCTCCCAGACAAACTCTTCATCAAGCTCACCGATTTTGGCACCCGAGTCTGCATGCCGGATCTGATAATAACCTCTGTCCGGTATACTACCGCCCGAGTTATACAGCGCGAACAGTGCACTCTTGTTTGCCGCCACGGTACCTTCGACGCGGTTGTAGGTAATGCGGGACTTGAGTTCACGGATGCGCACACCTGCATAGCGTCCCGCCAGCAGATCAAGTACCAGATCAAATTGCTCGCGAGGTAAGTGTCGATAGGGCGTGGATTGCGTCAGCAATCCATACATCGCGTCTACCTGCCAGGTTTCGGTGGCACACATAGAGACTATAATCTGCGAGAGAATATCGAGTGCACCGGTCATTGGTTTGAGTGGCTCAAGGTCGCGATTGACTGTGGCACCTGATAGCGCAGCTGCTTCAACAAAGTCTGCAGAGTGCACCGGGTACAACAGTCCGTGACTGGCTTCACCGACACTGTGTCCGGCTCTGCCGATACGCTGTAACGTGGCGGCGATGCCCGGTGGTGATTGCATCAGTACCACTTGATCCAGATTGCCGATATCAATACCCATCTCAAGCGAACTGGTGGCAACAATGGCGCGCAGCTCCTGATTCTTTAAGCGTCTTTCAACTTCTGTTCTTATTTCACGCGATAATGATCCATGGTGGGCATAAGCCAGCAACGCAGGTGATTTGTCGTTAATTTTGAGCGTGATTTTCTCAGCCATAGCGCGGCTGTTGGTAAAAAAAAGTGTGCTGCGATTTTCCACCGCAAGATCGCGAAACGTATCTGCCAGCGGGTCCCACACAGAGATGCCGTTTTCAGAGGCATGTTTGACTTCCTGCGGATACCGCACCTGCAGTGTAATTTCTTTTTCGGATGGTGGATTGACAATAGTCACCTGTCGGGCTTTGCCGTTGTCGTCATAGCCCCCTACATAGCCGGCAACGGCTTCAAGCGGATTGACCGTCGCGGACAATGCGATGCGTTGCAGCTTGCCGGTGATGTCAGCCAGGCGTTCTGCGCAAGTCATCAATGATACGCCGCGTCGGTTGTCCACCATCGAATGGACTTCATCGATGATCAGTGTCTCGACCGTATTCATCGCCTGTCGCCCCCGGATAGTGGTAAGCAGCAGCGATAAGCTCTCAGGGGTAGTAATTAGGATATCCGGCGGCTTGCGCAGCATACGCTGACGATCGCTCTGGCTGGTATCTCCGGATCGGGTCTGCACCTGAATTTTCGGAAACGTACTGCTTTGCGCGGAGAGTTCGGCCAGCGGGCTCAGCAGGTTACGCTGTATATCGTTGTTAAGGGCTTTTAGTGGTGAGATATACACAACACGGGTCGCACCGGGTTTCCAGCTGCCACTGGCAAACCGGTTCAGTGACCATAAAAACGCAGTCAGGGTTTTACCGCTGCCGGTAGGTGCGGTGATCAGCGCGTGATCCCCGCGTGCTATGACAGGCCAGGCTGACTGCTGAACTGCGGTGGGTGCTGTGAATTTCTGTGCGAACCAGTCCCGAATGCACGGGTGAAAGGCGTCGCCGGGGTCGCCTTTAATATTGCTGAATTTCGATGACATGGCCTATGATAGGAGCGGTGAAGTCCTCACACAACCGGCCCGCATCAGGCGTAACTGCCCGTTTCGGCTCCTACCACAGGCAAAGATCATGGCAACACTCGATCAGCAACAAATTGATTTTTTCTGGCGCAACGGCTATCTCGTTGTCGAAAACGCCGTGGACGAACAGACGCTGGCAGCGCTGCGATCCGACTTTACTACCTGGGTTGATGAGAGTCGTGAGCATACACAGGCTTATGGTGAAGCGTTTGACGGCCGGGCGCGGTTCGATGTAGAGGCAGGCCACAGTAAAGCGTCACCGGCACTGCGACGGGTTAATGCACCGGTGGAAATTTCACCTGCCTATTACCGCGCTATGACGGAAAGTCGCATGGCTGAAATGGTGGCGGAACTGATCGGGCCCAACGTTAAGTTCCATCACAGCAAAATCAATTCAAAACTACCCGGTGGAAAGACTGCAGTAAAATGGCATCAGGACTTTCCCTTCACACCACACAGTAATGATGACCTGATTACCGCGCTGTTGATGGTCGATGAAGTCACTGATGAAAATGGCCCGCTCGAAGTGCTGCCGGGTTCACACAAAGGCGAAATTCACAGTCTGTGGCATGATGGGGTTTTTACCGGGGCGATCGATGACACGACGGCACAGCAATGCCAGCAGCAGTCGGTTAAATGTATGGGGACGGCTGGTTCTGTGTGCCTGATGCATACGCGTCTGCTGCACGGCTCTGCGCCCAATCTTTCAACTGCACCTCGCACACTGTTTATTTCGGTTTATTCAGCTGAAGATGCGATTCCCTATTCGCCTAATCCGATGCCAAACAAATATGAAGGGCTGGTGGTAAAAGGGCAGGCTACCGGTAACGTGCGTTCAATCGATTACCAGTTGCAATTGCCTACCATCACCAAAGGTGCATCGTTTTTTGTGCAGCAGGAAAACGCCGGCTAGCTTGCCTTACTTACTATGCAAGGGTAGGGGCCAAAAAATCGGTCAGCGTTCTAAAATATACCTGAATAGTTTCACTCTGCGGCGTGGTCTATCTGCACAAACCGGCATTGTCAAAGACGCTAAAAAACGCGTCGGCAATATGTGCTTCGCCGGCTGCATTGGGGTGAATGCCATCGGTGATCATCATATCGCGTGAATAACCCGATCTGACATCTACCAGTCTTATGCGTGAGTCTGATAGCTGTCTGACGTAAGCTTCGATTTTAGTGCCGAGAGAATTGACTGATTGTTGTGGTGCGCCATACCACGGAACGACGTTTGCCAGCAGTATGGTGGTTGTCGCCTTTTGCTGATGGATAATATTGATCATGCTGTCTATCTCTGCAACCGTGCCATCAATACTTTCGCCTAACTTCATGTCGTTAGACCCAATGTGAAGCAGGACAACATCAGGAAGATAAGCAGCCATGCTGTGACTGATGCCACGATTATCACCGGCAGCATTGTTGTTTCCGGTTAAAAAGTCATCGGCAGTGTGGCCGCTATAGCCTTCGTGAGGTGAGCGATAGCCATCAAAAAAGTAGTTGGTACGTTGCGATCCGACGTAAGTGAATGCGCAATCATTCTCACGGAGCAGTACTTCGAATGGTTTTCTATAGGAGCTCACGCTGCGGTGACCGTGGGTAATTGAGTCCCCGACAGGCATTATGGTCAGCGGTATCACTTCTGTTGAAACGACGCGACAGCTTTGATTGTTTTCCCAGCCCCATCCATCGTTGTCAGAATCTGTAAAGCCTGCAGAGCAATCCGGGGTGTCTGCAGTTGCCGTCGGTTCGGCTTGCGTTTCGTTGTCCGGCACCGACACACGGCAGCTCATGCCGTTTTCCCAGCCCCATCCATCATTGTCGGTATCGCTGTCAGCAGAAATACAGCTGACTGGTAAGCTGGATTCTGTGTTCGTTTCCTGTGAATTCTCCGGCACAACGCAGCTTTGATTATTTTCCCAGCCCCAACCATCTCCGTCGGTATCGCTCTGTCCGTTGCGGCAGAGCGCACTACTGCCGGTCGTTTGTGTGCTTACCCGACAGCTTTGATTGTTCTCCCAGCCCCAGCCATCGTTGTCTGGATCGGAAAGCGCTGACTGGCACAGTGGTGCCGCCGACAACACTGTGGATGAAAGTAACAGGTTGCTGGTAATCAGTAAGGCAGAAAATGAGTATAAACGCATAAGTCGGGGAGCTAGTAAACCACAGAGCGAGCATTGTATGGCTACTACGCGCGCTTATGTTGTTACAATCGTAAAAAAGATGTGTCCGATTGCGTCTGATGGAGGACTGGTTTAATGCAACAAAATGCAGCACTGTGGTTCGTTGATCGTCATGTCGGGGAGGGGCGGGGCGACCATATTGCTTTTCGCGAGGTCGCAGGGAAGCGCAGGCAACAGAGCTATGCGCAACTGGCCGATCGCAGTGGGGTAGTAGCCGGTGCCTTTGCACGAGCGGGAATTCATCGTGAAGAGCGAGTTGCCTGTCTCGTACTCGATCAGTCGGAGTATCCGGAAATATTCTGGGGCGGGTTAAAGGCCGGTGTAATACCGGTGGCCATTAACACATTGCTGTCTTCAGATATCTACGAAACCATTCTGCGCGACAGTCGGGCCAGTTGTCTGATTGTCTCTGTTGAGCTGTGGGCGTCAGTGGAAGCCGCGGCGGCTGCATCGCCATTTTTGCGAAAAATTGTTGTTATCGGGGATGAAACTCCTGACGGTACGCAAAACTACGATGAATTTGTCCGCGACGCACCGGTTCAGCAGGCGGTGGAGGTGTCTGCGGACGAGTGTGCGTTCTGGCTATATTCATCCGGCTCTACCGGACAGCCGAAAGGTGTTCGTCATGTGCATGGTGCATTGCAGGCCACCGCAGATACCTACGGCAGGCAAGTGCTGGGTATTCGCGAAGATGATGTTGTCTATTCAGTCGCCAAAATATTTTTTGCCTACGGACTGGGTAATGCAATGACGTTTCCGATGTCGGTCGGTGCAACAACGGTGTTATTCAACGCGCGTCCCACGCCCGACATCGTCGTGGAAATTCTTGCCAGCGAACAACCGACTATTTTTTGCGGCGTGCCAACCTTGTATGCCGCCACCCTTGCATATATTGAGCAGAACAGCGTACCGCAGCATCGTTTGCGACAATGTATCTCTGCCGGGGAAGCGCTGCCCGCAGAAATCGGCAGGCGCTGGAAATCGCTGTTCGATGTGGACATTCTTGATGGTGTCGGATCTACGGAAATGCTGCATATCTTTTTAT
>JAHDHK010000113.1 GCA_020631335.1 Chromatiales bacterium | reverse complement strand
AAGCGAAAGATACACAATGAGTGCAATCCAGCTGATACCGAGCAGCCACCACATTCGCAGGTACGCTAAGTTCGACATAAAAGCGAGCTCTCAGTTCAATTCCACTTTTTTCTTTTTCTAATCATTCACATGCGAATTATTCACATGCACATACCGGGTATATCGGCTCAGCATATATCTGTTCAACGGTAACCGGGTTTGGCTGCGGCAACGACGCACTAAGCTCATCCAGCTGATAACTGTGCGTAGTCGTTGTACCCATCTTGTCGTATTGCGCGCAAACCTTAGGCTCAATAAGCTACTTGCTCCGAGTATATGGGGGCACTCGAACGCAGAAACAGACGGGTTAAGCAAAAACGAAAAGTGGCCACGCTCGCGTGACTAGTGAATGAACGCGATAATAACAGTCAGCAATATACCAATCGAAATGTGAACCAGTGGGGATATCCATAACAGGTGGCTTTTCGACACCTTTTTCACCCATGCGTACATCATCACTAAAGCGTTCATCATCGCTATCAACAGCAATACCCTAAGCCCGACAACAAGGGCCTCATCGCTCCACTTCAATTTGCTTTGTCCTTCAATGACCAGACCGACCAATGCGTAAACCAGGTAGAAGCCGGTGAGCACTACGGGCGCAAGCAGACTGATAAATACAATGATGGGCGACACCCGTGGACGGGCAACTTCTGTTGTGGTCATTATTCTCTCTATGTATTTTCCGGCAGAGGCAAACGGGTTGCCGACAAACCGGTACAGGTATCTATCAGGTTGCCCGAACGTCTCGACGTTTGAGCTGTTGCAGCGCTCCTATTCTGCCCGATCTTCGGCCCGTCTCATAGTTGCCTGAGCGGTACAGCTATGCCACCGGATAAACCCGCCTGACCGTTTTGTTTCGACGGTGGCAACAGTGTGTCGGTGCCGTAGGGAACCTCTAACGAGTCTGACATACTAACTACCGGGCGCTATGCGATTCGACTTGCGAATCTTTCCACGTAGACTTACGTAATGACTAATCATCACAGATCAACCATGACAGCGGGTTTGAAACAAATGAGCATCCCTTTTCTTCGAGCCGCCAATCGGGCAGCCATCTTTATGACAGCTGCTCTGCTGTACAGCACAGCCACCAGCGCTGACGAGGCCAGAATCGTCGACGTAAAAATCACCCCGGCCGGATCAAACAACAAATTCACGATCAGCGTAACTCTGGAACACGCAGACGAAGGCTGGGACCACTACGCCAATCGCTGGGACGTACTTGACCAGGAAGGCGCGGTCATCGGCTCGCGAACCCTGCACCACCCCCATGTGAATGAGCAGCCGTTCACCCGCAGCCTGACCCTAAGCATTCCGCCGCAGATAAAAGAAGTGACGATAGTCGCCAGTGACTCGGTCCACGGTGACAATGAAGAGACAACCGTCATCGAAGTACCGCGAAAATAGAGCAATACCTCAGTGCCGGTAATTGAATCTTATTGCATCAATTGCGGATGAACGACAGGCATCCTCAGCGCTGCCGTTCCAGATTGCGCCGATCCGGGCGCATCAGGTGCAGTTCACTTCCTGCATTGGGAGCCGGACGTGATCTTTAACCCGCTACAACAGTCTGGACTGGTCACCGGCAGAAAACCCGCGTAACACCGGATCGATGTTTCTTGAGAAGCCTGCCACCATAAATCGCTCTCCCATCTCTTCGGGCATCAGTACCTGTTTCAGCCTGCCGGTGGCGGCTATGCGTTCTTTTTCAGCCATGCCATCTGTTTGCACTTTGTGATGATCTATCACACCCAGCGACAACATAAACTGAGTCATACTGGTATACCCTTCGAGGGCGAATTGACTGGCAACCGCTGCCTCGGCCACCGCGGTAAAATCGACATCGGCGGTAATGTCCTGCACTCCCTGATAGATCAGCGGATCACTGTGCTGGGTATGTTGAAAAAAACAACGTGTGGAACCACTTGAACGCAGCGGTGAATAGTAACGCGAACGCTCGCATCCATAGTCCAGCGCGATCAGTAAACCGGTGTTGAACGACTCCGACAACGATGCCCACCATGGCGCCATGACCGGGCAGAACTCAGAGTGATAATCGGGTGGCAAATCACTTTTTGAAGCGGCCAGCAGACGCTGAACGTGTGCGGTAATTTCGCGGTTTTCCACTTCGCTGAGACGAAAGCCCCGCTCATCATAATCAACGCAAATCTGCTGCACATCACCGTGGTTGACACTGAATCTTTCGACCGGAAACGCATCAAAGAGCTCATTGGCGATGGCAACACCGTGAAAATCATCCACAAAGTTGTCAACCCATTCAACCCGTGAGGCCAACTCCGGTGGCAATTCGGTATTGACGAGTTCTTTTTGCAGCTGTTTGAGATCGGCGCTTACATCGAGCAGCAAATAACGATGCGGCAAACACTGCCGTTCGTCGAGCGCCCGCAGTACGTCAACAGCCAGCCTGCCACTGCCGCCGCCGAATTCAAGCACATCACCATGACCGATCAGCGACAGCACTTCGGCAGTTTGTGCGGCAACACAGGCGGCCAGATCAGATGAAAGCTCAGGGGCTGTGATGAAGTCACCTGACGGACCTATCTTGCTCAACCCGTTAACGTAATAACCCAATCCGGGCTCATACAGGCAGCGATGCATGTATTCCGCGAAAGACATTGGGCCTTGCCGGGCGATCTGTTCGGCCAGCCCCGCAGACAGATCACTGCAGATTTGTTGCTGAATCTCTGACAGACCGGGCAATTCGATTATCGCCATGGATCAGGTCTGTCCACGTTCGATCATCACCGCGATATCAGTCGCCGCCTCGATTGCACCGGGCTTGTGAACCGTCACTCTGATCCATGGCACACTGAACTCATCTATCACCAGATCTGCAATTTTAGAGGCCAGCGTTTCTATCAGTCCGAAGCTGCTCTGCGATGCAAACTCGACTACACGATCCGAAATCTCTTTGTAATTCAGAGTGTGTTGTATATCGTCACTGCCGGCTGCCTCGGAAATGTCTGTAGCCATTTCCATATCTATCAGCAGCTTCTGCAGTATTTTCCGCTCCCAGTCGTAAATACCGATAACAGCATCAACCCGCAGTGCGGTTATAAAAATCTTATCCATTGAATCTGCGCGCAATACGCCCCGGTGAGTCGACGGTGAAGTGTACTGCAAGCCACTGGTTCGACACATAGTGATCACACCGAAAACCTATCGGAAACGGCAGAAACAACCCTTCATCAGGAATCCGACTGCTCACTTTTGCGCGTATCAGCCAGCCAGCGGCCCAAAGCCGGCAACGCCAGGCGGTAATGATAGGAAATTTGTGACGTGTCATAACGCCATTGTGCGGCTACCGGGCAGGCTATCCGCGACTCGCAAGACTCTGCACAACGCGATGCAGGCTGCATCCGGTATTGCGCACAGCAACTCATATCCGGTGATTCTCCGATGCTCAGTGCATCTGCCGGACAGCTGCTCACGCAGGCCTGAGACTGACAAGACAGACATGGAGACTCACCTGCCTCGTGGCTGGTAGATTCTAATTCAGCATTCAAAGCCACCACCGCACGATAGGCAAACCACAACCCGAAGCGTGAATGAATGCCGCTGCCCAATGGCGAATCGTGATGCCAGCCGGCAAGCCTGCCGAGGGCCTGCAGCGGCGGACAGTGACTGCCCATTGCTGACAGCGGAAAAAGCACCTGCCATTCCACCGAGCCACCGAATTGTGCCATCACCTGTTTGACCGTCTCTTTTGAGTAGTCATCGACCGGGTCGTCCCGGCCAAAATATTCCTCAGGCATTGCACGCCACATCGCCGAACCGGCGTTGCCGACCAGCAACAGTGATTTCCAATTACCGGATTCGGCAAATTCACCTAATGCTGTCCGACCAATGACCGCAAACAGATTAAATCCGGCGATATCCAGTGCGCTGCTGACCTTATCAAGCCTCAATCAAAAAAACTCCGGTAAAGGGCATTGGATTTACCCTGGAAATTGCATATACTAGGGAGTTCTGCTTTTACAACGTGCGGAGTAGCACATGTCCAGAGTTTGTCAGGTTACCGGAAAGCGCCCGATGAGCGGTAACAACGTTTCGCACGCGAAGAACAGAACGCGTCGTCGCTTTCTTCCGAACCTCCATACACACCGTTTCTGGGTCGAGGCCGAGAAGCGCTTTGTAACCCTGAAGGTCTCGTCTAACGGAATGCGGATCATCGACAAGCGAGGCATCGACACGGTGCTCGCCGACATGCGCAAGCGTGGCGAAAAAGTCTAGCACCCCGAGGACAGCCCCGGGCCGTCGCATACAACTTATCTGGAGTCGATAAATGAGAGACAAAATCAAGCTGGTGTCATCAGCAGGTACTGGTCACTACTACACCACTACCAAAAACAAGCGCACCATGACCGGAAAAATGGAAATCAAGAAATTTGATCCCGTGGTACGCAAGCACGTTGCCTACAAAGAAGCGAAAATCAAGTAAGACTCTCGCACTAACGTTCTGAAAAAGCCCGGCTAGCCGGGCTTTTTTGTGGCTGAAGGTAATTCAGCAGGCACCCCGCCCCCACATGGCAGAATCAGCAACATCGCCGGGCAGCGCATTGCCGGCGTCTTATCGCAGCCGTAGCTCCTGATAAATCTGAAGCCGCAGATGCCCGGCATCAGACAGCATGCGTTTTCTTTTCGGGCAACGACTACCCGCCTGCCTTACCCTTCTTTTACGCTGCAAAATCCATCATCTCAACTATAAAAAGGAGAGTACTTTTTTGGCTGCTCACGCCAACAGTGAGCCTATCCCACCGGTGGAAATCTACGATGTGTGCTGACACGACCACAGCCCTCCTCCAGGCTGCAGACATCAATGTGAACTATGGAAAGTTCCAGGCTATTAATAACCTAAGCCTCACCCTGAATGCCGGAGACACTCTGGGGCTGCTGGGACTCAATGGCGCAGGGAAATCCACCCTGCTACGGGTACTGGCAGGCACCTCTGCACCCGGTTCGGGCGCAGTCAGTATCAATGGCCATGACCTCAGCAAGCAACCACTGGCGGCAAAGCAAAACATCGGCTACGCGCCGGATAAGCCACCGGTGTATCCCGAATTTACGGTGCGTGAATTTTTAACCTTTGCGGCCAGGTTGCGCCGCGTTGCCAAAAAGAAGCTGAAAACGTCAATAGACACGGCCATAGAAAAGTGCGCACTTCAACAGGTTACTGATCGTGTTATCGGCAATCTGTCTCATGGTTATCAGCAAAGAATCAACCTGGCGCAAGCGCTGGTGCACGAACCCAGATTATTGATTCTTGATGAACCGGCCAATGGCCTGGATCCGGCGCAACTGCTGGAAATGCGCTCACTGGTACAACAAATACAATCCGATCAGGCAACCATATTTTCAAGCCACTTGCTCGGCGAGGTACAACAGGTTTGCAATCGCGTGATGGTCATCAACGACGGGCAAAAACTGCTCGACATACCACTGCTTGAACTCAGCGACAATTCAAAAACAACCTACGAGCTTATTTTACAAGGTAAGGCCAATCAACAGGATCTGCAAAATCTGCCCGGCGTCCTGCGAATCTGCACGGTGGATGAAAAACACTGGCTGGTGACCACCAACGCCGATAACAGTGCCGCCACCGTTGATCAGATTGGCGAGGTGTTAATTGAAAGAGGATTGCGTCTTCTGGAAGTCAACCCGGTTCGCAACCATCTGGAAAAACTGTTCAGCCAGTTGAAGCTAAACTCTGGAAATCAGCCTGTAGCGATTGGAGGCGCATCATGATCGGCACCATCGCCAGACACGAGTTGCAGGTTTACTGTCGCTCTGCATTTGCATGGATCGCAGCGGCCGCGCTGCAGTTGATTCTCGGCTGGTTGTTTTTATCTGCCACCGAGCAGTACACCCTGCTGCAAAATTCTGCATCACATGCTGCCAGCACTGGTCTGACCGCTTATCTGGTGGTGCACTTTATTGCACCCGCCAGCATCATCATGATGTTAGCCACTCCGCTGCTTTGTATGAACCTGATTGCGGCTGAAAGGCAGTCCGGCAGATACTTGCTTTTTGCCAGCGCACCTGTGACCTCGGGAGAAATCGTACTGGGGAAGTTTATTGCAGCAATTGCTTTCCAGCTGGGCATTCTAACCTTTAGCGCACTACTGGTTTCAGCCCTGTATTTCGCTGTGCCTCTGGACCTGACGCACCTGCTCAGTGCTTATACCGGCCTTGCATTATTCGTCGCTCTGGCGACCGCATTAACCCTGTTGTTTTCTTCTATGACCAGAATACCGGCCCTTGCCGCATTTGCCAGTTTCAGTTGCCTGCTCTTGAGTTGGATGGGTAGTTCGGCCGGTACCGATATGGCCATCGGCCAGCTTTCTCCATCAAGCAGAATGCACAATTTTATGCAGGGTTTGCTACACACAGGCGATTTAATGTACTTCGTCTGCTTATGCGCGTTGTTACTGATTGTTTGTAGCTGGCGACTGGGATCCTCACAAGACTATCGCGGAACGCCGGTATGAAGGGTTATATCGCTTCACCGTTAACAGTGCGCCATTTGCTACTAGCGATATGCTGTATTTTGCTGCTTATCATCACACAACGCCTGAACGTTCAGACTGATCTGACGGGTAATTCCCGTCATACGTTACTGCCGCAGAGTATCGAAACCCTACAGCTGTTAAATAGTCGTGTGGACGTTGAAGTATTTATCAATCCGCAGGACCCGCAATTGCCGGCGATTCAAACCCTGCTTGAACGCTACCGTTTGCATAAACCAGATCTGACAGTCAGCACCACTGATCCGGCCAGAGATCCCGGTCGAATGCGGGAACTGAATATTGCACCGGGTGGTGAATTATTTATCCGATATAACCATCGCCTGCAGAGGTTGTCGCAGGTATCGGAAAGCTCCATCACGCTGGCGTTGCAACGACTCGCCTTTGATAAACCACCCGTTGCCCGTTTTGTGACCGGCCATGGTGAGCGCTCGATACACCCGCATTCCAACGCGGACATGAGTATCCTCGCCGCCAGACTGCAAGAGTCAGGCTATACCCTTGAGACTACAAATTTAAGTGAAAATGGAGCACCGGCAGCTGACAGCGGACTGTTGGTCATAGCAAGCCCACTGAGTCGCTACCTGCCACTGGAAGTTGCCCTGTTACTCGACTATCTGTCTAACGGAGGCAATTTGCTCTGGCTGACCGAGCCGGAATCCGACGACGGGCTGAAAGCGATTGAGCTGGAGCTCGGCGTCACCAGACACCCGGGAGTTGTGGTCGATATGGCGACGCAAAACCTCGACGTCGACCGGCCTGACTTTGCTGTCGCGAACCTGTACTCACCGCATCCGGCAACCAGCGGATTCTCTGCTGTTACCCTATTCCCTCAGTCCGCCGCGCTGCAACTACAACCTAATCGCGAATGGCGTGCAACCGCACTGGTACAGGCAGGCGAGCAGTCCTGGACTGAAGCCGGTTCACTCAACGCGGAAGTATCCTTTGGTGATGACAGCCGGGAAATTTCAGGCCCTTTCCCATTGATTTTGGCGCTGGAGAGGGAAAAAGCCGGAAGAACACAAAAAGTTCTGGTGAGTGGAGACGGAGATTTTCTGGCCGACGCATGGATTGCCAACGGCGGCAATCGGGACCTGGCCGATCGGATATTCAACTGGACGGTTTCAGATAATCATCTCTCCCCGATTGCCCGCCCTGCCGCTCCGGATAATCGCCTTGAAATGTCGCCGATGGCAACGGTGACACTCGTGACCTTTGCATTGCTGTTACTCCCAGCAGGTTTGTTTGCGACCGCAGGTCGTGTCTGGTATTCCCGCCGTTACGGATAGTAAGATGTTTTCAAACAAAGTAGTTGCACTGATTGCCTGTGTGCTGTTTACCGCAATCATGCTAGACGGGAAAGCCTACAATCGCACCCCGGAACGCGTTGGCATTTATTCCCTGCCGGATCGCCCGACTGTCACGCTAAAAAAAGATAATGGCCCCGAACCGAAATTGTCATTTAGCCACTTGCGCGGGCGCTGGTTTTTGACTGAGCCTTTTATCGCACCGGCGATCAGTGCGCGAATCGAGGCGTTGATGTCAGCCAACACGGTCACCAGCCGTAGCTACCGCGCAGAAGAACTTGATATCGATGCACTGTTTAAAGATGCCGTTATCATGGAGATCGGTGCAAAGTCTTTTAAGTTTGGACAGCTCGAACCCGTCAGTCAGCAGCGCTACGTGCTGGCCGGGCAACGGGTTTATCTGCAGAGCGACAATGTGGTACCACTGCTGCAGGCCGGAGCCAATGCTTTTATTGATTTATCGTTAACCGATTCAGTAAAAGCAGTGGCGATAAACAACAAAAAGCTGGAAATTATAGACGCCTGGTCCAATCTGAATTCACCGGGATTAATACCCTCAGCAAAAATCAGCAATCCGCCAGTTGCGCATATCAATGTCACTACGAGTGATAACCTTAAAATTCAACTGGAATTATATTCTGTAGATAATTTTGCAGTACTGCATTCCAGTGGCGAGCACTATGGCTATCTGCTCAGCGCCGCGCAGGCTGAAGCGCTTCAACTGACAGACTATTTATAGTCTGGGTGCCGTTTCGCACATCGACAACGTTATACTGGCCCGCCGTTGATTCAGTAATAGACATTCATGCCTGAACTACCCGAGGTTGAAACCACTCGTCGAGGTATTGAACCTCATCTGATCAACAATACCATCAACCGGATAGTAGTTCGTGAAACACGCTTGCGCTGGCCGGTCAGCACCGAACTCACTGAACTGACCGATGTCCCGGTACGTTCTGTCGAGCGTCGTGCAAAGTACTTGATTATCAACACCGCCCCCCCTCAGGAAGGCAGCATACTGGTACATTTGGGAATGTCGGGAAGCCTGCGCGTTGTCGATGAAGAAACACCGTTAAAAAAGCACGACCACATTGATTTTGCGCTGTCGACCGGCAAAGTCCTGCGCTATCACGACCCGCGACGCTTCGGTGCAGTGTTATGGTCTGAACTGCCGGTAGAAACACATGTGCTGCTGAAATCACTCGGGCCCGAGCCATTGTCAGATCAGTTCAATGGAGAACATCTTTTTCAGTTATCACGCAAACGAAAAGCGGCGGTGAAGAATCTGATCATGGACGGTCATGTGGTTGTCGGTGTCGGCAACATCTATGCAAGTGAAGCGTTATTCATGGCCGGCATCAGACCGGGTCGCGCATCCGGACGTATTTCACGAACAAGCTATCAGGCACTGGCTGAAGCGATAAAAGTCGTGTTATCAAGATCCATTGAGCAAGGGGGAACAACACTGCGTGATTTCGTCAATTCTGACGGGCAGCCGGGATACTTTCAACAGACACTCAATGTCTACGGTCGCGGCGGTGAACCCTGCCGGCAATGCGGCATAGTAATTAAAACCCGAATAATCGGGCAACGCTCTACGTTCTATTGCCCGGGATGTCAGTCTTAAACAGTTGTTATTCACCATTCACAGCAATAATGCGATAGTACTTATCCATTAGCTGTGATTTGCTTTCTACATGGCCCGGGTCAAAAGGAATACAGTCGACCGGACATACCTCAACACATTGCGAGTTATCGAAATGCCCGACACACTCGGTACACAGTGCCGGGTTGATTTCGTAAATTTCTATGCCCTGAGTGATTGCCCCGTTGGGACACTCCGGTTCGCATGCATCACAGTTAATGCACTCATCGGTAATGATCAGTGCCATTTATCTTTTAAGCGCCTGCTCTACCAGCGGATCGACAAACGGAGAAACATCTCCACCCAGGGCAGAAATCTCCCGAACCATGCTCGAAGATACAAAGGTATATTGACTGGCGGCTGCAACAAATACAGTTTCAACACCCGAATTCAACTGACGGTTCAGGTTCGCCAGTTGCACCTCATAATCAAAATCGGATACTGCCCTTAAGCCGCGAACAATGACAGTAGCCCCGATTTGATCGGCAAAGTCGACCATCAAACCCTTGAAAGAAGTAATTTCGATATTGTCGTAGTCTGCAAACACCTGCTCGGCCAGCGCACTGCGTTGCTGCAGGTCAAAGTGCGGCTTTTTACCCGGACTTGCGGCAACTGCCAGCACCACGCGATCGAACATTTTCGCGGCTCGAGACGCAACGTCGATATGTCCACGGGTAACCGGATCGAAAGTACCGGGATAGATTGCAGTAATTTTCAATGACAATTCCTTGATAAGCTGCCGGTGACCACCCCGGACCGACGGGCAGACTTAACCAGTTAAGCGCCAATACGCCACGGCCGACACCGGAATAATTACATGTGGTCACCGGGTTCGCAATCATCAGGCACGGCAAAGAAGCTGCAGGCAAACGTCGCCGGCTGTCTTTTCGCGCTTTGCCGTCCAGCCGGCGGGCAGTGTCAGTGCGGATTGCCGCTTCGCGCTTTCCACTACAATCAGCGCATCGTCGGCGAGTACACCGGACAGGTGTAACTGATCTACGGCACGCTGTTGCAGATTGTCACTGAAAGGCGGATCGATAAACGCGATATCAATGGTTCCGGCACCACAATGCTGCGTTAACACACCCTGCTGCAGACTGTCAGCACAGAAAACCATCGACTCACTTATACCCAGAGACCGTGCATTGTCTTTAATGGCATTGCAGGCAGTTACCGATTTTTCAAACCAGATCGTTTGTTCTGCCCCCCGCGACATGGACTCAAAGCCAAGTACACCACTACCGGCAAACATATCCAGACAGTGGCTCCCCGGCAGTATTGGCTGAAGCCATGAGAAAAGAGATTCGCGCAACCTGTCCCCGGTTGGTCGCAGTCCGTTCTGATCTGCAAAGTGGACTAACCGGCCGCGATGGCGGCCGGAAATTATTCTCACTTTGTTACTTCGCTTTTTCACACCGTACACCCCCTTAACGCGGAACAACCTTTATTAAAGATAACCACCGCAAACCCGGTAGCGGTGCTACGATTAATCGAATTACACCAATAACTTCCAACATTAATTTCCAGCTTCGAAATCTACGGAGCTGCGGTATTACAACAGAGCAGCATATGGGCATTTTCAGTTTTCTGAAAAAGAAAGACAAAGCCGCTGTAACCCCGGAGCAAAAACCCGACGCGGCAATTGAACAAGCCGCTTTGCCGGGCGATCAGATTGCGACAAGCGAACCCCTCGACAACCGGCTGAAGAAGTCACGAAATCGTTTTACCGCCGGGCTACTGGATTTTCTCGGTGGACGCACCAGCCTGGATGAAGGCCTGCTGGAAGAACTCGAAGCGCAGTTGATCATGAGCGACATCGGTGTGGCAACCGCAGAAAGAATAATGTCGGCAGTTCGACAGGCGGCAAAAAACAATAAGGAAACCAATCTGCACGCGCTGCTGCGCGAACAGCTCATCGACATTCTAAAACCCTGTGAACAGCCTCTGCAGATTCCAGACAGCACGAAACCGTTTGTGCTGCTGATTGTCGGCGTAAATGGCGCCGGCAAAACCACCACCATCGGCAAAATTGCCCGGCAACTGCAAAATGGAGACAAATCCGTGTTGCTGGCCGCTGGTGACACCTTTCGTGCAGCAGCAGTAGAACAGCTGCAGACCTGGGGTGAGCGTAACAGGATTCCCGTCATCGCACAGGGTTCCGGAGCGGATTCTGCATCTGTGATCTTTGATGCAGTCCAATCGGCAACCTCGAGAGGTATCGACGTGGTTATTGCGGACACCGCTGGCAGGCTGCACACCCAGTCCGGACTTATGGACGAGCTGGCCAAAGTGGCCAGAGTGATAAAAAAACTCGATCCTGAAGCACCGCATGAAGTACTGCTGGTACTGGATGGCACCACTGGCCAGAACGGCATGAGTCAGGCGCGTGAATTCGGCTCAAAGGTGGACGTCAGCGGACTGGTCGTCACAAAACTGGACGGCTCCGCTAAAGGCGGCATGCTGTTCACACTGGCCGATGAAATGAAATTACCCATTCGATTTATCGGCGTGGGTGAAGGGATATACGATCTTCGTGTTTTTGAAGCGACAGACTTTGTCGACGCGCTGCTGGGTGACAGCACGCCGGACGGCACAATTTAACGCCGGTTTAACACCGCCAATGACTTGCCACAGCTATGATTTACGCTAATCAAATAACCAGGCACACCGGTGAACACGAGTTGTTTAGCGATGTAAGCTTCTTTTTACCATCGGGCTCCTATACTTATCTGACAGGTGCATCCGGAACTGGAAAAACTACCCTGCTCGATATCATTGCCGGGTACCAGAAACCGGATAGCGGCAATCTGGTCGTCAACGATGTCGATATGCTGAACGTGGCGGCAGAACAACTGCCTTTTGTTCGACGTGAAATCGGCTACGTAGAATCGACACCGTCACTGCTGGAAAACCGCAGCACCAATGAAAACGTACGGATGCCACTGGAAATCGCCGGCTTTAATCGTCGCGCCTGTGCCGAACGCACCGCAGCAACGCTTGATGCACTCGGCCTTAGTGTCATTGCCGAGGTACCTGTACAACGGCTAACCACCGATCAGAGATGGCTGGTAGCGTGTGCCAGGGCGATCGTACATCGACCGAAACTGGTGTTGCTAGATGAGCCCGCTGATGTGGGCGAAGCGGCCATCATGCGTCAGATCGAACTGACACAGGATCTGGCCGGTGGAGGTGCCACCGTCTTATGTGTACAGCCGCGTGCCATCGCAGATCCATCCGCACACAGTATCGAGCTTAAACAAGGCAGAGCTTTTGTAAATGAAGAAAACGCAGCAATTCATCAGCAGTTATAAGAAGCCGTCTAAAACGGGCCGCCTGCTGAAGCAGATTTCAATATCATCATCGCTGAAGGAATGCCTGTTTGATTTATCAGCGTTACGGCTGCGCCAACTACTGGCAACCCTGCTTATTACGCTGGCCGTAGCACTGCCAACCGGCGGTTACCTGTTTGCAAATGTGTTTGATCAGGTCGGGGACAATCTATCGCGCGCCCGCGCAATCAGTGTGTTCATTCAGAATCAGCCCGCACGAAGTCTGCAGGAGCTGACAAAAACGCTTTCTCACTACGAGCAAATCGAACGCGCCCAGCTGGTGTCGTTATCGCTTGAAGGTTCGCTGCCCGGGGCGGGTAGCACCCGACTGGTTGAGGTTATCCCCGTGGCCGGCCTGTCTCAGACGGAGTTTTCATCGCTGGTTGATCAACTGAGTGGACTTCCGGGAGTAGAGCTGGTTTCTTCCAGTACAGCCACACTTGCGCGAAACCATCAGGCGTCCAGATATGCACAATTGATGGAAATAGCTGCTTATGGAGTTGCCATCTTTTTATTGATGCTGGTGGTATGGTGGCTGATCCGGCAGAGCATTCACGCCAGCAAGAAAGCGATTCAAATCAAACATCAGCTCGGTGCCACGCCGCTGCAGATTCGCCGTCCGCTGCTGTTCAGAGGCATGCTGCTTGGCACCCTCGCAGGCTTTACCGGTTACCTCGTCACCACATTAGTTTTACCAAAATTACCGGAATTGGTTGATATTACAATTTTTAAATTTGACCAGCAGCACGGTTTGTTACAGATCTTTTTATATTTTGCCGGCGTACTAATACTCAGTTACATCACTACGCGCCTGGCCTTCCGGAAAGAATTTTCCAAGATAAATCAAGAGCTTAGTATTTAGCTTGATTGCAAAAACCCAGAGCAACGCCTAAAAAAGAGGACTGAACAACTAATAAATGTTGTTTTTCGGCCGTTGATGGAACTAAATCGGCTGTTAGCACTCTAACGTTGTGAGTGCTAAAATACCCACTGAGGTTAACAGGAGAATAAACACGATGGCCAATTCAATGGTAAATACGTCAACCATGACCTTACCTGCCGTCAACGATGATCTGAACAACTATCTGTCGAAAATTTCGACATTCCCGGTACTCAGTGCCGAGAAAGAGCGCGAGCTGGCAGTACGCTATCGCGATGACGAAGATCTGGGTGCGGCGCGGGACATGGTTATGTCACAGCTGCGCTTTGTGGTCCACCTGGCTAGAAGCTATACCGGCTATGGTCTGCCGCTCGCTGATCTCGTGCAGGAAGGTAACATCGGACTGATGAAAGCCGTCAAACGTTTCGACCCGGATGTCGGCGTTCGATTGATTTCTTTCGCAGTGCACTGGATTCGCGCAGAGATTCATGAATATGTCATACGCAACTGGCGTATCGTCAAAGTGGCAACCACAAAAGCGCAGCGTAAGCTGTTCTTCAAGCTTAGAAGCTCGAAGAAAGGACTGGGGTGGTTTTCCCAGGACGAAGCGCAGGCTGTTGCTGCCGATCTGGGCGTCACCGAAGCGCAGGTTTACGAAATGGAATCTCGTCTGACCAACGGCGATACGGCGTTCGACGCAGTAACCGCTGACGATGGTGCTGAAAAAAGAGCCCTTCGTCCGGCTGAATATCTGTTCGACGACGAGAGCGATCCGGCACTGGTGGCTGAAAACAGCAACTACTCCGACAATCAGTCGACAACGCTTGCAGCCGGCATGGAAAATCTGGACGACAGAAGTCGGGATATCCTGCAACGCCGCTGGCTTGACGAAGACGGCAAGTCGACATTGCAGGATCTGGCCAATGAGTATGGCGTGTCCGCCGAACGGATCCGTCAGATAGAAAAGGCTGCAATGAACAAGCTGAAAACGCACATGCTTGCGCAGTAATAAGGTGTTTCATTAGCTTGTCCGGCTGATCTTTCATTCGACCAGCCAAACAAAAAAAACGCTGCCCATGGCAGCGTTTTTTTTAAAACTTGATTACCTGAGTACCATCCGGCAGCGTCTTCCATTCGTCTGATTCTTCGTCCGGCTCCTCAACGGTTGCGCTCTGCTCCGCCTCAACACCGCCGGAGTTGCCAACAGAGCTGCTGCCCACTTTGAGCAGACCGGCCGGTGCAGATTCATCGATTAGAATAGCATCCAGATCCACAACCACGCCTTCAGCTTCAAGCGCTGCCTGGTCAATCAGAGAAGTGTCGCCCTGTTGTGTTAACACAGCCTGATCAGCAGCGGCGAGATCATCAGCCACGTTATCGGTGACAGAGTCGGAACTGGCAACCTCATCGGTGTTCATCACCTGTTGGTTCATTTCCTTTAATTCTTCAGCGGGCGATACTTCGATAAATACCTGCTGCTCAGACTCTGGAATATCGACACTCTCTCCGTCGAAAATAGACTCCTGATCTGCGATTGCGGTATCAGTAGCTTCTGTTTCCGGAGTAGGTACAGGAACCATTGTGCTGTCCTGCTCGAGCGTTTCAGAAGCCTGCATATCCGCCTCTGCAGCATCTGCTGACTCAGCAGGCAGCACCGCACTATCAGTCAACGATTCACCTGTCCCGGCCTCTAACGCCTGCTGCTCCGCACTTTCAAGTGCTGCCTGTTTTTCTTCCGCCGCCTTGCGTTCAAGTTCAGCTATCCGCTTTCGTTCAGAGGCAAACAGCATCCCAAGATTGTTGCCGCCAGATTCCGGTTTGGCATCTGTCAATTCATCTTTGGTAGATAGCATTTTGACATCGGATCCGGATTCATCAGGAGTTTCGTTGCGCCAGATCTTCTGCAGCCAGCTTTCATCTTCTGTTGTCGATGCTTTAGCCGCATCAGCCGCGTCAATGACACCCCGAATATCCTGCAGGCTAATGTCACCGGTGTTCTGCTCAATGTCGCTCACCAGAGAACGATATTCATCGATTGTGACGCCCTTCGGGTTGGCAGCAATGTACTCTACACGATACAGCCGGCTGTCGAGATCGCGTTCCGGAACAGTGATGTCGATAAACTGAACCAGTGGCCAACGCGGAGCAAATGCATAAGCCCCGGCAAAGGCAACTTTAGCAGCCAGTGCCTCGGCACCTTCTGCGCGAAGCCCCTCATAGAAAGTCAGTTGAACATCCTGCCAGGCCCGTTCCTTTTCCATGCTGCTGACGCTATGGATTGCCACGGTTTTCAGATAATCCGTAACCGGTAACAAGCCTGAGTATTGCCATACAAAGGGCGGTACTGACTGGGAGATCCGGCTTCCTTTGGCAGCGGTTACTTTTGATTCACTCTGCACGCCGGAAAAAAACAGGTCACACCGCAACAGCGTACCGTCTTCAATAAAGAGTCTATCTTCCGGAACTGCAGTGCTATAGGTACCGAAAGACTCCGGATGGCCTGCCGCGTTAGCAACCCCGCAAAGCCCGGAAATCACCAGCGCAAGTGCGCTATGACGAAACACTTTTTTCATTTTGTCCCCGTAGGTACTACGCACACGTTTTTGTGGTTATCGCGTGGACGGTAACAAAAGGCAGATAGCAGAACTGTGAAGGAGTCGACGCTAAATTCAAACTGTGGCAACAAAACCCCGACAGCTAACTTTTTGCGCCGGAAGATGTGTTGCAAAGTTTATTAGGTGCTATGGATTCTTTACACCGGTGTATTCAATAACCAGAAGACTCACGTCATCGTCGAAGGGTTTGTCGCCATTCCACTGACTGAGATCCTTGTCGAACTGACTGCACATCTCTTCGGCAGACTCTGAGCGAAGCTCTTTGATGCGCTTATTCATCCGTTCAGCCCCGTACAAACTGGACTCAGCGTCTGTGCATTCTAAAGTACCGTCGGAGTACACCAGCAGCCTGTCACCGGGCTCAAGCTTGCACGAAACAGAGCCGAATACCGCATCCTCCAGCAGTCCGACGGGCATACCACCGTCTCCGATACTGGTGATTTCGCCACTGGCGTGAGACAGGTGCAGCGGGGGTGGATGACCGGCCTGCGTCATAGTGACTTCGCCTGTGGTCAGATCGAGTACTCCGTACACCATAGTGAAGTAACGCCCGC
>JAHDHK010000112.1 GCA_020631335.1 Chromatiales bacterium | reverse complement strand
ACGTCATCCTTGGTACGCATCGCGCAGACGTGATCCACGGCCTCGGCGGCAACGGACTTTCAATAACATCAATGATACGGCCGGGTCTCGGCGACATGACTACAATATGCGTAGAAAGAAACACCGCCTCCGGTATAGAGTGAGTAACAAAAACAACTGTTTTACTGGTTTTATCCCACAACTGCAGCAGCTGCTCATTAAGATGATCACGAACTATTTCATCCAGTGCGCCAAAGGGTTCATCCATTAATAGTAAATCAGGCTCTACCGCCAGCGCACGGGCAATAGAGGCGCGTTGCTGCATGCCACCTGACAGCTGCCACGGGTATTTTTTTTCAAATCCGGTCAGGTTTACCAACGCCAGGTTGCGAGCAATCCGTTCACGTTGTTGTGTTTTCGGAAGCCGCATGATTTCCAGTGGCAGAGCAACGTTGCGTGCAATTGTTCTCCACGGATACAACGAGGCTGCCTGGAACACATACCCATAGGCGCGGGCCAGACGAGCCTCCTGCGGGCTGACACCGTTGACCAGTATCTTGCCATCGGTCGGCTGTTCGAGATCGGCTATCACCCGCAAGAGCGTGGTTTTGCCACATCCGGAAGGTCCGATTAATGAAACAAAATCACCTTGCTTAACGCACAGATCTACGTCCGACAGAGCATGCACAGGACCGTCACCGGTCTCGAAGGTCAACGACAGCTCTGTTGCGCAGATTGCGTCAGTCACCTGCACATGCCCGGTGAAGTAAAACCCTGCTGCACATAACGTTAAACACCGGCAGGCATGTTAGCCGGGTCCCGGATAACAGCACGGGGTAAAGTGAGTTCTTTCCATTGAGACAACGCTCTGTTCACTGCGGGATAGCCGTCTCTGGCCACAAACTCTCCATGCCCTTCCTGAGTGCTGATGTCATCTTCAGTGACTGCCACCACACCCCGGGTCAGGGTAAATCGCGGCAGACCAGTCACTTCAATGCCTTCAAATACATTGTAATCAATGGCTGATTGCTGTTTGTCGGCAGCTATAGTTTTCGAGCGTTTGGGATCCCATACCAGAATATCCGCATCGGCGCCTACCATAATTGCCCCTTTCTTCGGATACATATTCAAAATTTTTGCTGCGTTGGTTGAGGTCACCGCGACAAACTCGTTGAGCGTTAAGCGCCCGGTGTTGACGCCTTTCGTCCACAATACTGGTAACCGGTCTTCCAGTCCGCCGGTACCGTTTGGAATCTTCGTAAAGTCTCCCAGTCCCATGCGCTTCTGATCGGTAGTGAAGGCACAGTGATCAGTTGCCACCACCTGCAAACTGCCAGCCTGAAGACCCGCCCATAGACCGTCCTGATGAGCTTGACTTCGAAAAGGAGGTGACATTACACGGCGTGCGGAGTGATCCCAGTCTTTGTTGAAGTATTCAGATTCATCCAGTGTTAAATGCTGTATCAACGGTTCTCCATACACGCGCATACCTTTTTGACGCGCCCGGCGGATAGCTTCGTGCGCCTGTTCGCAGGACACATGCACAATGTACAGCGGTACTCCTGCCATATCGGCAATCATGATTGCCCGGTTAGCGGCTTCACCTTCTACTTCGGGCGGTCTTGAATAGGCATGACCTTCCGGTCCGTTATTACCCTCTTCCATCAACTTCGCCTGCATCTGTGCGACAACATCGCCGTTTTCCGCATGCACTAACGGCATAGCACCAAGCGCCGCGCAACGCTGGAAAGATGAAAACATTTCATCGTCGTCCACCATTAATGCGCCCTTGTAGGCAAGAAAGTGCTTAAACGTATTAATACCTCCGTCAACGACCGTTGCCATTTCATTAAACACCTGCTCTCCCCACCAGGTGATTGCCATATGAAACGAATAATCACAGGACGCCTTGGATGTTTTGTTGTCCCACATTTGCCGGGCTTCGAGTAGCGACTGACCCGGGGAAGGCAGACAGAAGTCGACCACCATGGTAGTGCCCCCTGAAAGCGCTGCTCGCGTGCCCGATTCAAAATCGTCAGAGGAATAAGTGCCCATGAAAGGCATTTCTAAATGTGTATGCGGATCGATGCCACCGGGCATCACATAGCATCCTGTCGCATCAAGTTTTTCATCACCCTGAAGGTCAGTGCCTATTGCGGTGATACGACCGTTCTCAACCAGCACATCCGCCTGATAAGTCAGATCAGCAGTAACGACGGTTCCACCGGCGATAACTCTAGATATTGCAGCACACATAGTTTGATCCCCTATTCAACCACTTCTGCAGTTTCAACAACTGCATGAAAAAGCACATTGGTACCCGCAGCGGCCCAACCCGGTGTTATCTCTTCTGCTTCGTTATGAGACAGTCCGTCTACACACGGGCACATCACCATTGCAGTGGGCGCGACCCGATTGATCCAGCACGCATCATGTCCGGCACCGGAAACGATATCACGATGACTGTAGCCAAGACGTTCTGCCGCCTTTCTCACCGCACTGACACAGCTTTCGTCAAACGCTACCGGATCGAATCCACCGACCTTTTCTATTTCCAGCCCAAGGCCGATTTCATCACATATTTCAGCGGCCCCGGTTCTTAGCCGTGATTCCATGTCAGCAATGATATCTTTTTGCGGATGTCTGAAATCGACAGTAAATACACACTTGCCCGGAATGATATTTCTTGAGTTCGGATAAACATCACAGTGCCCGATTGCACCTACCGCATCAGGTTTATGTGACCACGCTATCTCGTCTACCAGTTGCGTGATTTTTGCCATACCCAGGCCAGCGTTCACTCGCATAGGCATGGGTGTGGAGCCGGTGTGACTCTCTTTACCGGTGACAGTGAGCTGCAGCCAGCTCAATCCCTGTCCGTGGCTTACGACACCGATATCGACATTTTCCTTTTCCAGTATTGGCCCCTGCTCTATATGCAGCTCAAAAAAGGCCTTCATTTTTCGGGCACCAACCGGCTCTTCTCCACACCAGCCGATTCGTTTGAGTTCGTCACCCAGTTTGATGCCATCAGCATCTTCACGATCGTATGCCCAATCTAAAGTATGCACACCGGCAAACACACCGGAGGCCACCATGGCAGGGGCGAAACGGGTACCTTCCTCATTGGTCCAGTTAACCACCACAATCGGGTGTCTGGTTTTCACATTCATATCGTTGAGCTGCCGAATTATCTCAAGCCCTCCCAGCACACCCAATACCCCGTCATATTTGCCACCGGTAGGCTGTGTATCGAGATGGCTGCCGACATATACCGGCAGCGCGTCAGGATCCGTGCCTTCGCGACGGGCGAACATAGTACCCATCTGATCAACCCCCATGGTCAACCCCGCTGCATCACACCAGCTTTGAAACAACGCCCTGCCCTTCGCATCATCGTCGGTCAGCGTCTGCCGGTTGTTGCCACCCGCGATACCCGGACCGATCTGCGCCATCTCCATGATCGAATCCCACAACCTTTCGCTGTTGATTTTCATATTGCTGGAAATGGTCATCGCTTCCTCCGTTTATATTTTCTGGCGGTTTATTTGAGTTTTTTCAGTACATCAGACAAGGTATCAAACAGAAAATCAATTTGACCTTTTTCGATAATCAATGGCGGTGACAGAGCAATGATGTCGCCGGTAGTACGGATCAGCAGGTCATTTTCAAACGCATTCAAAAATGCAGTAAATGCGCGCCTGGTGGGCTCACCTGCCATTGGCTCGAGCTCTATTGCGCCGATTAATCCGTAGTTTCTGATATCAATAACGTGCGGCAGATCTTTTAGCGCATGTAAGGAGTCCTCCCAATACGACGCGAGTTCCGCAGCACGCGTGAGAAGCCCCTCTTCACGGTAAGTCGCCAGCGTACCAAGTGCCGCGGCACAGGCAACCGGGTTGCCCGAGTAAGTATACCCGTGGAAAAACTCTATTAAATGCTCCGGCCCACTCATGAAAGCATCATGAATTTCATCTTTGACGAAGACAGCACCCATCGGTATGACCCCGCTGGTGAGTCCTTTCGCTGTGGTCATCATGTCGGGTTCAACGCCGAATACATCAGCGGAGAACGCCCCTCCCAGACGCCCGAACCCGGTAATCACCTCATCGAATATGAGCAATATTCCATGCTTGTCACAAATGTCGCGCAATCTTTGCAAGTAGCCCGTGGGAGGCAACAATACACCGGTGGATCCGGCCATAGGCTCTACAATGACAGCAGCGATGGTAGAGGGATCATGCAATGAAACAAGGCGTTCCAGGTCATCAGCAAACTCGGCACCGTGTACCGGCAAGCCACGCGTAAACGCATTGCGTTCTACGTCGTGCGTATGGCGGATATGATCGACACCCCCCAGTAATGTTCCAAACATTTTCCGGTTAGCGACAATACCGCCGACAGATATGCCGCCGAAATTTACGCCGTGATACCCGCGCTCTCTGCCGATCAGGCGAGTCCGGCTGCCTTCACCTCTCACACGATGATAGGCAATCGCCATTTTAAGTGCGGTTTCTACAGACTCGGAGCCGGAATTAGTGAAGAATACATGGTTCATTGAATCCGGTGAAATTTGCACCAGTTCGGTAGCCAGTTCGAATACTTTCGGATGTCCCAGCTGAAATGCAGGGGCATAATCAAGCTCGGCGACCTGCTTCTGGACCGCCTCTATGATTCTTGGACGCGCATGACCGGCATTACAACACCATAGTCCGGCGGTTCCATCCAGGACCTGCCTGCCGTCGTCAGTGGTGTAATGCATATCCTTAGCAGATACCATCATACGCGGCGCCTGCTTAAACTGTCGGTTAGCCGTAAATGGCATCCAGAAAGCGTCGAGGTTATTCGGCCTGCTGACAGATTTAGACATGCTTGTTCATCTTTTCGCGGTACGATAGTGTTTACAAGGCAGTGAGCCGGCCGAACGCGAAGCTTGTCCAGAGGGACTAAACACAGCAAAGCAACTCTGGATCAACCTGTACCGGCTTGCCGGTCCGGCCAACGATATTGAAAGGTAACGCCGTCGGATCCCGGATGTCCAGCACAAATAAAAAATCAGGCATGGATAAATCATCGCGTATACAGATCCGTAACCGGAAAAAGATACTTGAGGCTGCGCTTGAAGTATTTTCGCGCTACGGATACCGCGGCAGTACGGTTGCGCAGATTGCAGAGCGTGCGGAGATGTCCAAGGCAAATCTGCTTTACTACTACAACAGTAAAAGTGAAATCTATATACAGGTACTGGAGAATACTCTGTCAGCATGGCTTGCACCGCTAACCAGCCTGCAGCCGGACGGAGACCCGACAGAACAGCTGTGGGCCTATACCCAGGCAAAGCTCAGGCTTAGCAGGGAGTCGCCCGAAGCATCTCGCCTTTTCGCAAATGAAATCCTTCAAGGCGCACCCATGATCGAGGAATTTCTGCGTAATGATTTAAAAACGCTGGTGGATGCCAAGTGCAGTGTTATCCAACACTGGGTAGACAACAACCAAATTGCGCCGGTTAAGCCGTTGAATCTGTTGTTTCTCATATGGGCGGCCACGCAACACTACGCTGACTTCAGTGCCCAGAGCGAAATACTTTGCGACGATCCTGACACACTACACAATGACGCCCATGCAACATTAAAAGTTATCATCATGAATGGTCTGCAGCCGGCGCCGAACGATCCGCCATCGGGTTGTTCGGGTGAGTAGTCCAGTTACCGTAGTCGTCGGTAATTTTCTGTTGTGTTCTGGGGTCGGTTCCACCCGCCATTTTTTCCATCGTAATACAGTTGTCTACCGGACACACACAAACGCATAAATTGCAGCCGACACACTCTTTATCAATGACTTCAAAATACCTGACACCATCTTTTTGTTGAGTGATTGCCTGATGTGATGTGTCTTCACACACGACATGGCAGCGACCGCACTTGATGCATTTGTCCTGGTCGATCTTTGCCTTAGTCACATAGTTCAGGTTGAGGTACTGCCAGTCAGTGACATTAGGGGTAGCCAAACCGACAAAGTCGTTAATACTGCGATAACCTTTTTCATCCATCCAGCGACTTAATCCGCTGCTCATCTCATCGATGACACGAAAACCATAGGTCATTGCCGCAGTACATACCTGCACATTGCCGGCGCCGAGGGTAATAAATTCTGCCGCATCACGCCAGGTCGTGACACCGCCGATTCCTGAAACAGGTAAGCCTGCAGTTTCTTTATCTCTGGCAATCTGGGCAACCATATTTAATGCGATTGGTTTAACAGCCGGCCCGCAATAACCACCATGAGAACCTTTACCGTCAATAGATGGCTCCGGGGACATTGAGTCCAGATTTACACTGACTATTGAGCTAACGGTGTTGATCAGAGAAACCGCATCGGCTCCGCCTGCGAGCGCAGCCCTGGCGGGATAACGTATATCCGTGATGTTAGGTGTCAGTTTTACGATAACAGGCATTGATGTCGTCTCTTTACACCAGCGCGTGACCATTTCTATGTAGTCAGGTACCTGGCCTACCGCCGCGCCCATCCCACGTTCAGACATTCCATGCGGACAACCGAAATTGAGTTCGACGCCATCAGCACCGGTATCTTCAACCTGTTTTAAAATGCCTTTCCAGTTTTTCTCCTCACAGGGCACCATCAACGAGACAAGCACAGCACGATCCGGCCAGTCTTTTTTTACCTGCCTGATTTCATCGAGATTGATTTGTAACGGACGATCGGTAATAAGCTCAATATTGTTTATACCTATAACACGTCGATCAGCGCTATGTACTGAACCGTATCGCGGACCATTGACGTTAACAATATGCGGGTCCTCACCCAATGTTTTCCAGACAACGCCACCCCACCCGGCTTCAAACGCACGATTCACGTTATAGGCTTTATCTGTAGGTGGCGCGGACGCCAGCCAGAAAGGATTCGGCGACTCGATACCGATAAAATTGGATTTAAGATCAGCCATGATTGCTCTCCTCTTTTACTGGCATTATCCGAGTTGACGATGGATTGCTTCTGCCGCCATCTTGCCATCCTGTACTGCGGTGACAGTCAGGTCTTCACCACCTGCAACACAGTCGCCACCGGCAAATATTTTCGGATGACTGGTACGTCGTTCGGAATCAACCACAATACGATTGTGCTGCATATCAAGCGACACAGCCGATAGTGATTGTACTTCCATATTTTGACCGATGGCGATCAACACTCGATCAGCATCGAGAGAAGTGCGTTCACCGGTTGCAATCAGCCGATTGTTTTCATCCAGTGTGGTGTGCTCGAACTCTACCGATGACAGGTTGCCCCGGTCATCACCACCAAAGCCAACCGGTTGCATAAAGTGTTTTATCAGCACACCCTGTGTCTGTGCGAGTTCCTGCTCATACTGACTGGCATTCATATGGGCTGCACCTCGCCGGTAGACAAGAGTGACATCACTGGCCCCAAGCATTCTGGATTGCACTGCAGCATCAATGGCTGTCATGCCACCGCCGATAACCACGACCCGTTTTCCAGGGTCAAGCTTGCTGTAGTCGGCTGCCTGGCGCAGCTCGGCAATAAAATCTACCGCATTAACAACACCGGCTAAAGGCTGTGTGCCTATCCCGGGATCATTAACATCAGCCAGCCCCACCCCCAGAAACACTGCATCAAACTGCTCAGCCAGTGCATCGAGCTGGAAGTCCCTGCCAAGCGCCTGCCCCTGCCTGAGCTCAATACCCCCGATATCCAGCACAAATTCAACTTCGCGCTGTGCAAAATTGTCGGTCGCTTTATAAGCGGCAATTCCATACTCGTTAAGGCCACCGGGTTTCGAATTGGCATCGAAAAGCGTTACCGCATGTCCGTACATCGACAGACGATGTGCACAGGCCAAACCTGCAGGGCCGGCACCGACAACAGCGATTTGTTTGCCTGACTCTGCTGCACGGGTGTAGGGATGGTCTTTAGCACTTTGCAGGGTGTCCGTGGCAAACCGCTGCAAAGCGCCGATTTTGACCGGATTATTTTCAGCCTCCTGCCTGACACAGGCCTGCTCGCACAGCGTTTCTGTCGGACAGACTCTGGCGCACATACCACCGAGTATATTCTCATCGAGAATAGTCATGGCTGCCCCCGATGGATTGTCTGTCTGAATCTGCCGGATGAAGAGCGGCACGTCGATGTCTGTCGGACAGGCAGTGGTACATGGCGCGTCGTAACAGAAGTAACATCGATCTGATTCAACAGCCGCTTCATGGGGTGTCAGTGGCGGATGCAGGTCGGTATCTAATCCACACTGGGCACTGGACTTTTGCAACATTGCTCATCACTCCGATTCGCAAGACGCCCTGATTAAATCAATTTTTTTCCAGTTGGTCAAACTTTGACAGATCAGCAGAGTGCCGATACCAACAGCGCAGCCTCATTCCCGCAATTTCGATCAGAGTCCAGCTGCTCCCTAGGTTTAATAACAAACGGCAGCAAAAACCAAGGCTATCCTCCCATGCGCAGCAACCTGCACTGCCACCAAGCGGCAGTCGAAATCCAAATTGTTGTCCGCGGTTTGATCTGATTGCTACCTGGAGCCTGACAGCACTGGTAATATTGGCGACCGCGAACACAGGGGCAGACCAATGGCAGTCGGCGAAACTATCTATACATATTTCAACGGTAAATGGGATAAGGGAAACACCCTGATCATGGGGGCTGCCGATCATGCGACCTGGCTGGGTACTTTAGTTTTCGACGGCGCCAGAAAATTCAATGGCGTGTCGCCAGATCTCGATGCTCACTGCGAACGGGTAAATCAATCCGCTGTGGCAATGGGCCTGAAGCCCACGTTGACTACCGAGGCGATGATAGAGATTTGCCGTGAGGGCCTTGAGAACTATGGTGCCGACGACGCGATCTACATTCGCCCGATGTATTGGTCGAAAGAGTCTGACCCCACAGTCGTATCCGGAGATCCGGAGTCGACACAGTTTTCTCTTTGTCTGGAGAGCGTCCCCATGCCACCTGCCGACGCCTCGATGACATTGACCACCACAAGCTTTTGCAGACCGATGCTATCAATGCAGCTGGTGAACACAAAAGCCGCCTGTCTTTATCCTCACAATGCACGCATGCTTCGAGAAGCTAATGCAAAAGGATTTAAAAATGCAATTGTCTGTGATGCTTTAGGTAACGTGGCAGAAACCGCCACTTCAAATATTATGATGAGCAAAGACGGTGAAGTATTCACACCTGCACCCAATGGCACATTTCTCAACGGGATTACCCGTCAGCGTGTGACGCAATTGTTGCGGGAGTCAGGCAATACTGTGCATGAGTGCACATTGTCGCTTGACGATTTCCGCCAGGCCGACGAGATATTCGCCACTGGCAATCTGTCAAAAGTGACGCCGGTGACGCAGTTGGAGGACAAACATCTGCAGGCGGGTCCGGTGGCCCGCCAGGCAAGAGAACTTTACTGGGACTGGGCTGCGAGCCAATAGATCGACCACATACACAACACCACCTGTCTACCAATACGAAATTATCAATATACTGTTACGCCTTCATATGATTCTGCCTTGTTAACCCATGAATAACACCGTCAGGCCATTGGTTCATCAGCCAAATTTGGCAGGCCTTTCACCGACAGATGAAGACACTATCGCTGGTGGTAGTATTGTGCTGTGTACGCTCAATGCAAAATATATCCACAGCTCACTGGGCCTGCGCTACCTGCATGCCAACCTTGGCAAACTGCGTGAGTCCGCGACGCTGTGTGAATTCACTATCAACCAGAGACCGATTGATATTGTAGAAACGCTGCTAAACAAAAAGCCGACAGTGATAGGCCTTGGCGTTTATATCTGGAATATTGTTCAAACCACCGAAGTTGTCACGCTGCTCAAAACACTTGCGCCGGAAATTATTATTGTGATTGGCGGACCTGAAGTCAGTTACGAATACGAACACACCGAAATCTTTAACCGATGTGATTATCTGATCACCGGCCAGGCGGATATAAGTTTCAAAGAGTTATGCATCACACTGCAGTCAGGCTCAAAGCCTTCCGGAAAAGTCATCCAATCAACACCACCGGCCCCCGGGTTGTTAACTGCGCCCTATGACTATTACACAGACGAAGATATCGCAAATAGAATTGTCTATGTAGAGGCTTCCAGAGGGTGTCCATTCAAGTGCGAATTTTGTTTATCCGCACTGGATAAAACAGCAACGCCGTTTGATCTGGCTGGGTTTTTAGCTGAACTGGATAAACTATACCAGCGTGGTGCCAGACAATTTAAATTTGTTGATAGAACTTTTAACCTCAAAATTAAAAGCTGCATAAGTATTCTTGAATTTTTCCTGGCACGGCTTGATCCCGAATTATTTGTTCACTTTGAAGTGATACCGGATAAGCTGCCCGATGATCTAAAAACAGCGCTGACACGCTTCCCGCCGGGTGTACTTCAATTCGAAGTAGGCATTCAGTCATTTAATGGTGCCGTTCAGCAGACCATCAATCGTAAGCAGGACGCTCAGAAAACACTCGAGAACTTATCGTGGCTCAGAAATAACACCCATGCATATATCCACGCAGATTTAATCGCCGGTCTGCCGGGGGAAACTCTGGAGAGCTTTGCACAAGGATTTAATCAGCTGGTCTCACTCGCTCCACACGAAATACAGGTGGGAATATTAAAACGCCTGCGTGGCACCAATATAGTCCGACACACCGAGACTTATGAAATGTGCTACGCCGATCTGCCACCTTATCAGTTGCTGAAGAACAAGGATCTGGATTTTAAGACCATGCAACAGCTGCAACGATTCGCTCGCTATTGGGATCTAATCGCCAACTCGTCGCGTTTCAGCCACAGCCTGTCACTGCTGCTCGGCGACAGCCCGTTCGAGCGTTTCCAGGCACTCTCTCTCTGGATTTATGACACCTATCAGCAAACCTATAAGATATCGCAGAAAAGATTATTCTCGATAATTCACGATGGCGCATTGGCCCTCTCACTGTGCGACACACCGGCGTTGCATGAGGCTTTAATGAAAGACTTTGAGCAGTCAGGCGAGAAAGGCAAGCCCTTGTGGCTACAAAATATCAGCAGAGAAAAAACCGATAAGGCTACCAGCCACGCCCGGCGGCAAAATCGCTTTACTACCTCTGCCCGTTAAGTTCGGCCGTCACAGCAGGCGGGGTTGTACACGACGATCCCCGAGTTTTTTTCAACAGGCAAAGCAATGATGGTATTCAGAATTACAGGATTCACGACTCATCAAGCTGAATCCAATCACGCTGCTATTCCCGTGATGTTTTCAAATACCCTGCTACACTTGTTCTTTGTACTGCAAGTTAATGACATCGGAGCATATCGATGGTAGGTGTAACACTCCAGACTGTATTGGTCTATGTGGCGGTAGGAGCAATTCTGGGTCTCGCGCTCGGTCCGATGCTGAAAAGCGGCGGATTCGGCTGGTTCGGCAATTTGTGCCTTGGAATATTGGGGGCATTTGCCGGCGGCCTTGCAACGACATTCGGTGGACTGGTTGTTGACAACGATCTGATCAGAAATGCAATGGCAGCTGCTGCTGGCGCTATATTGCTCACCTTGATAGTCGCTATCCTTAAACGCCGGTAACCCTGATTTTCACGCACAACATTTTCGCCGGATATTGATATGGGCCTGCCGCTGGGCCCGTCAATTTAGTCTGCCTCGTTTTATACCGGGTAACTTCACATTACAGCCGTCGGAATATGCCCACGTTCCACGGCTTAGAGTCTACCGTCGACGCCACCTTTGGGCAGAATTCCTTTAACGTCGTACACCACATGCAGTGGCTTCAAAAACTTTCGAATAGATTCCAACCCGGCCTCGACAAACTGCTTGTGTGACACAGCTACCACCACAGCATCGTAAAAGTCTTCAGGCGGATATTTCACGAAATTAACCCGGTGTTCTTTTTTCGCCTGCTCAATGTCAATCCAGGGGTCGCAGACTTCTACATTTGCATTGTATTGATTCAGGGTATCGACAATATCAATCACTCGCGAGTTTCTGATGTCGGGACAATTTTCTTTAAATGTAAAACCCATGACCAGGATTTTCGCTCCGACAACATGAATTCTTTTCATGGTCATCAGCTTGATCACCTGCTCGCCAACATATGGCCCCATTCCGTCATTTATCTCTCGTCCCGATAGTATTACCCTCGGGTGATAGCCGATTTCATCCGCTTTATATGTCAAGTAATAGGGATCAACACCAATACAGTGCCCACCCACCAGACCGGGCTCGAAAGACAGGAAATTCCATTTACTGGCAGCCGCATCTAGCACTTCGCGCGTGTCTATATCAAGCCGGTTGAAAATCAACGCGAGCTCGTTAATCAGCGCAATATTCACATCTCGCTGAGTATTCTCGATAACCTTCGCCGCCTCAGCTACTGGAATGCTGCTGGCTCGATGTGTACCTGCAGTAATGATACCGGAGTATAGATCGTCCACTACCTGTGCGGCCTCATCATTGGAACCTGCGGTAACCTTGCGTATGTTCTCCAGCCTGTGGCTCTTATCGCCGGGGTTTATACGCTCGGGACTGTAACCCACCGAGAAGTCTGTATTGATTCTCAACCCGGATTTCTCTTCCAGAACCGGCACACATATCTCCTCAGTCGCACCGGGGTAAACAGTCGATTCAAATATGACCAGATCCCCTCGCTTCAGCACCTCACCAATCATTGAAGATGCCGAGATCAGCGGTTGCAAATCAGGTTGCTTGTGAGATGTTACCGGTGTCGGCACAGTCGCGATATACACAGTACATTCGCGAATAGCAATCAGGTCGCCGGTAAATTCCAAGTGCTCTGCTTCAGCGAGCTCTTCTGCATTGACCTCACGGGTGACATCTACCCCGTCCTGGAGTTGTGCGATGCGCTGCCTATTAATATCAAAACCAATCGTGTGGTTTTTGCGGCCGAGCGCCACCGATAACGGCAACCCGACATAGCCGAGCCCGATTACTGCGATGGACTGGCTACCGCCTATTCCATCGAAACTTATCGCCATCTTCCGTGCCTCAACTGCATTGATTCCCGTTTTCCCATTAATTTAGCTTACAGGTTCATATCGCCATAGCGTGACGCAACGCTCGCTATGGTCAAGTGCTGACAGCTTCTAGAGATACACCTGCAAATGCTTGTTTTTATCCGGTTTGTGTCGGCAGCGCCAGAGAATTCGCCAGTATTTTTGATGCAATATCTGCTCTGTCCGTGACTATTCCATCCGCCCCGGCATTTATAAGGCAACGGATGCCGGCTTCATCGTTCACGGTCCAGAAGTGAATCTGACCACCCGCTTCGTGAACTGCATCAATAAACCAGCGGCTGTCAAACGAAAGAAAGTAGTGTCGCCGCGGTAGCTGGAACAGCGACACCGGTATTTTTGCTCTCTTGTGTTTTCTCTGCACCACCAGCCACAAAAAATCTCTGACGTCGGCAGCACAGGCACTGGTGGTCAGCCAGGGATACTGCTTTCGACAATAACGCAGAATCGATGCGTGAAAACTGGCCACTACAACTCGTGATGCCGCGTCGGCTTCGCCGACTACGCGAGCCAGTATGTCTACCGCCACCTTTGAATTATCCTTGATATCGATATTGATTCCCATATCGGCGAACCGGTAAAGCACCTCCTCCAGTGTGACAAGCTGGACTCCGTGCTCGCGCAGCGGGTAACCTTCTTTTGAGCCAAAATGGAACGCCGCATCGAGCTGCCTCAGAGTTTTTGTGGTCTGATCGGCCACCTTGCCACGGCCATTCGTCGTGCGATCCACGGTAGCATCATGAGTGACTATTAATGCACTGTCGCGCGTTAATCTGACATCGAGTTCCAAAGTATCCGCCTGATGTTTGCAGGCAAACTCAAACGCAGGAAGCGTATTTTCAGGTGCAAGAAGCGATGTCCCGCGATGGGCTAATATGGCTACTTTGCGACGCCTGGATGGTTGCGTCATGTTATTCCAAAGGATTTTCCGGGCGTTGTGTGTAGCGTATTCTGATATCAGCCGGAGCACGCTCGCGACTACCCGTTCGGTATTGTTCGGACTCGTTCAACGCAGTTATCATTGCAGGGTTGCGTGTTAATAGCCAATGCGTTAACCAAATTTAACCTGGAGAGAAATTCTTGGAAATCCTTTCTTGCGGCGCTGCAGAAGAAGTCACCGGCTCCTGCCATCTGATCAGGGCAAACGGACAAACAGTTTTACTTGATTGCGGATTGATTCAGGGGCGAGCAAAAGACGAAGCCCGCAATCGCGATCCCTTTCCATTTGATCCTGCCAAACTGGATGCAGTCATTCTGAGCCACGCACACATTGATCACAGTGGTAGATTGCCACTGCTGGTCAAATCCGGATTCAAAGGCTCTGTTTACACTCACGAAGCCAGTGCAGACCTATGTGCAACCCTGCTAAAAGATTCAGCTTACCTGCATGAAAAAAACACGCAGTGGGAAAACAAACGCCGACTACGCCGGGGAAAAAAACCGTTATCCCCACTCTATGAAACCAAAGATGCAGAGCGGGTACTTAAACAGTTTTCAACGCTGGAATATCAGCAAAAAAAAGAAATCCTCCCAGGTGTGACTATTCGTCTGTCCGATGCCGGACATATCGTTGGATCCGCGATAGTAGAGATCTGGCTTAACGAAAACGGGGTAAATCGCAAGGTTGTATTCAGTGGCGATCTCGGCCATCGGGGCACCGCAATATTGCGGGATTTTTCGCTGATCGATGAGGCTGACGTTGTGCTGATGGAAAGCACCTATGGCAACAGACTCCATCGCCCCTGGGAAGACACGTGGGCAGAGATCGATGACATCGTTGATGACATCAAAAACACACCCGGCAACGTGTTGATACCCGCATTCTCAGTGGGCCGGACACAGAATATCCTGTACATGTTCGCGAAAAACTTCGATAAATGGGGTTTGCAACAGCGTCAGATTTTTCTCGACAGCCCAATGGCCATCGAAGCGACAGAGATTTACCTGCGACACCACAAACTCTACGATAAGGAAGCATCAGATTTCTGGCAAGACAGAGGCAGTCTAATGGGCATGCCTAACCTGACCTTCTCGCGCTCATCTGCAGAGTCTATGCAGATAAACAAAATAACCCACGGTGCTATTGTAATTGCCGGCAGCGGAATGATGACCGGCGGCAGAATCAAACACCATTTAAAACACAACATCTGGCGCCCGGAATGCCACTTGATAATTACCGGCTACCAGTCATACGGAACACTTGGCAGAAAACTGGTGGAAGGCGCAAAGAAAATCAGGTTATGGGGTGAAAGATACCGCGTTAAAGCAAAAATACACACCATAGGTGGTCTTTCAGCCCACACCGATCAAAAGGGACTGCTCGACTGGTACGGCAACTTTTCTTCCCGACCGCCAGTGTTTCTTGTACACGGCGAAGCGGATACCATGGAAGTATTGCGAGCCAAGATGCGGCTGGAGATGAACGCACCGGCTCATGTTGCGAAGGCCGGAGAATCTATCGATTTAAACAATCTTGAAAAATACCAGTAATCTCCCCTGAAAACGTGATTGCGCAAACTGATCGGCGCGTGCTGTATGCGGGCCGATCAGAAACCACTACACTACCCCGTTGGCGCTTGCTCGAAATGTGCGCGAGTTTCATCAGCACACTCTTCGTCTAGCTGCTTCAACAATGCTAAGGCGCGGGCAGACATATTCTCGGGCAACTGTATTTGTATCACCACAATCTGATCACCACTATCCGCTAACCCCTTTCCTTTCAACCGCATCTTCGAACCACTGCGGGTATTGGGAGGGATGGTTACAGACACTGCCCCACCGAGGGTGGGTACCGTCAGTTTCAGGCCAGTTGCCGCTTCAAATGGTGTTAGCGGCACACTGAGAATAACGCTGTTTCCCTCCACCTGAAACAAATTGTGCGGCTTAACAGCAATGGTTAGCAGAAGATCACCCGGGGGACCACCATTGATGCCTTGCCCGCCCTGTGCCTTTAAACGCAACTGCCGGCCATCGCTAACGCCGGCGGGGATATTGACGCTGATCTGCCGGACAGGATTGCCGGGCACCTTAATCCGGGTTTTGCCGCCGCGAAATGCGTTTTCCAGCGATACCCGCACCGTCAGATTGACATCATCACCCTGCTGTGGCCAGCTGCGATGATGACGTTGCCGGGCGCCACCATGGGCCTGACCAAAGCCGGAATTTCCAAAGATCGACTCAAAAAGTTCAGAAAAATCTGCATTGCCATAGGCATCTGTTCCGTATCCTCCAGCACCACCCCACTGTGACGAATTGCCTATGTCATCGCCGTCTTTAAATCCATAGCGTCGAAGTTGATCGTACTCAGTACGACGTTGTTCGTCCTTAAGTGTTTCATAGGCCTCGCTGATTTCCTTAAAGCGTTCTTCCGCACCCGGCTCACTACTGACATCAGGATGATATTTTCTTGCCTTTTTTCTATAGGCGCGCTTTATTTCATCGGGGGTAGCAGTTTCGGGTACCCCGAGGCTTTGATAAAAATCTTTGAATTTCATAGGACATTTTCAGACAAATGATCTATTGCCGGGATTGTTTTACACTACGGTGAATATAGGGCTGGATGTGCACCGCCTCAAGGTCATAATCAATTGATTCAATGCAAATTTCGGTAGTTATTCCCACTTACAATCGCGCCGGCACGATCACCCGGGCAATAGACTCGGTTCTGAAACAAACGCGCCCCCCGTATGAGATTATCGTGGTAGACGATGGATCATCAGATGATACAGCCGCACAGCTGAAAATACGTTATGGCAACGCGATTACCATCGTGTCGATAATCAGCAATCGAGGCGTAAGCGCAGCAAGGAATCTGGCAGTTGCTCAAAGCACAGGGGACTGGATAGCATTTCTTGATTC
>JAHDHK010000111.1 GCA_020631335.1 Chromatiales bacterium | reverse complement strand
GTCTCCAATCGGGATGCGGATAGTCAAAGTAACCGGTCTTTGATCCACCTAGCTCTCTTGCCCAATAGACGATATCTTCAATACCGAGTAAGAACAGTAACGGGGTGGCTTTGATCAGTATCATCCACAGATTAGATAATCCCGGAAGGGCGTAAATCCACATTTGTGGCACGTGGATTTTTCTAAAGATCTGACGTTCAGTAAAACCGAAAGCACGACCGGTTTCGAGTTGATTACCCGGCACCGCATTCAGCGCGCCGTACAGTGTGTTGGCAGCAAAAGCACCGAATACAATAGCAAAAGCGATCACCGCCAGTATGAACCCCCAGCCTTGATGAACCCATTGTGCTGCATCCTGCAGTGGCATTTTCGCCTCGGTACAGACAATAAATTCTGTGCCTCTGTATACAGGTTCTGTTATGTGCGGGCACTTGATTTTATGGCGTGCAAGCTCCACCAGCTGGTCAAGAGCGATCGGTACAAAAAGAAAGAAAATAACATCAGGTACACCGCGCACCATGCTCGTATAAAGCGTACCGAAAACTCGAAACGGGAGGAAGGCTGACTTTCGAGCTACCGCGCCCGCGAACCCCATCAACAGGATCATCGGTGCGGTTACTGCCAGCAGCGCAAACACGGTTAAAAAGCTAAAATAGAAGAGCTGATGCTTGACGGTTGTCAGGTAGCATGCAAACCATCGCCAACCGGAAAGCACCGAAGGATCCGCGCAGAATTCCACTTCAGAATAGCCCGTCGACAGCGCGAAACAGGATAACCGGATAAACGGTTTGTCTGACAGACGGGTCAGACAAACCTGAACTGAATGTTAACGGGGGACAAAGCGTTTGCGACTGTAATGAGGCTGACCCGAAAGTCAAAGCTGACATATTCATCGATACGTTACGCCGGCCAGAACAAAGCACAGAGAAGTATATTACTGCTCTTATTCTTCATTACTGCATCGTCGCAAACACTATTTAACACGCCATTAGTAACCCGCTTCGCGTCCTTCAAACCACTTGTCAATAAGCGCGTTGAGAGAGCCGTCCTTTTTCATTGTATCGATAGCGGCGTTGAGTTTATCCCGCAGCTCACTGTCGCTCTCCCGGATACCCAGGCCGACACCACCGCCAAGGTTTACTTCCGGACCGACAAACGCCAACTCGCCGTTGCTTTCTTCTACATACTTTCTGAGAAAGGCATCGTCCGCGAGAACGGCATCGGCTTCGCCGCTTTTCACGGCAGCGATTGTTTCATCAGGCGTGGCAAACTCTACGAGGGTGGCACCGGATTCGGCAACATATGCCGCCTGAATGGTGGAAGTTTGCGCAGCAACTATACCTTTCACCACATCATCACCGGCGCCTGCCATTGACATATAGGTACTGGGATCCGGTGGGAAATAGTCCTGGGTAAAATCGATGATCTCATCGCGTTCTTCGGTAATGCTCATGCCGGCAATAATTACATCGTAGTTGCCGGACACCAGGTTTGGAATAATGGTGTCCCAGTCATTTTTAACCCAGGTGCATTCCAGCTCGGCAAGCTCGCAGAGTTTGTCTCCGAGTTCACGTTCGAAACCGTCAATTTCGCCATTGTCGTTAACAAAATTGTACGGAGGGTAGGCCCCTTCAGTACCCAGGCGAACGGTGTCGGCAAAGGCAGGTCCGCTGATGAGCACAGCTGCAGCGATTGATAAAGCTAGATTTTTCAAGTGGATCTCCTGACGAAAGATTTAAAAGCACTCACCTGGCAGCAGAATTGCGGGCCGGATCCAATGGCGATTTGCAATCGTTAATGCTATCCAAAACTGCCTGTGGCATGCAGAAACTGTTGCAGTCTCTGTGACTGCGGCTGGTTAAACACGTGTTCCGGTGTGCCTTGCTCTACGATAACACCATCGTGTAAAAAAATGACGTGATTGGCGACATCAAACGCTAATTTCATGTCGTGGGTGACTATAAGCATCGTGCGCCCCTCTGCCGCCAGTGCTTGTATCACTCTGACCACCTCGGCCTCAAGTTCGGGGTCAAGGGCCGATGTTGGTTCATCGAACAACATGGCGGCAGGTTCCATTGCGAGTGCCCGAGCTATTGCTGCACGTTGCTGCTGGCCTCCGGACAAACGAGAGGGATATTCGTCAGCCTTATCGCCAATGCCGACTTTATCTAACAGCACTCTGGCCAGTTCTTCTGCCTCCCGGGGGCTTCGTTTTAGCACTGATACCGGCGCTTCGGTAACATTCTGCAGCACTGTCATGTGGGACCACAGATTAAACTGCTGAAACACCATGGATAAGTTCGTCCGCATCAGACGAACCTGATTTTTATCAGCCGGTACACGTCCGCGTAGTTTCCTGCGAAAGCGAACATTTTCACCGCGAAAGACTATGTCTCCACGCTGCGGTATTTCCAGTAAATTTGCACAGCGCAGAAGTGTACTTTTACCCGACCCGGAAGAGCCGATCAGCGCGATGACATCACCGCGACGGGCGGTCACACTAATCCCTTTTAAGACGTCGATGTGTCCATAAGACTTATGGATATCGCGTAGCTCAATCAGTGGTGCATTTGAATTGTCGGCGGGAGAATGATTGATACAAAACTCGCTGGAGACCGTGGGGCGAGCGTTATTGTACTCGATTTGATCTTTAAAACCGTAGCGACAAGGGCATGTTGCTGTCCACCTGAGACCTTAAGCAGCGGGATCCTGCCGACAAGGCATATTGTCAGACGTAATTGCCTGATTGTCCCGGCCGAGAGCTGAATCAGTAAGGCAGACCCACGTAGTTGATCGCCATGGCCGCCTGTGCCTCATCGCTTTGTTTCAGAAAATCCAGTTCGGCTTGCTGGACGCGCAAATCGAAGTCTGACTGGCCTGGAAAACGGTGTAGCAGAGTCGTCATCCACCAGCTGAATCGGGTAACCTTCCACACCCGTGCCAGCGCCGTTGCGGAGTAATTGTCGATGCCTGCACTGTCGTTATTGTGATAGTACGATTTGAATGCCTGATACAGGTACTGCACATCTGACGCGGCGGTGTTAAGCCCCTTTGCACCGGTAGGCGGGACAATGTGTGCAGCATCGCCACATAAAAACAGACGGCCCCAGCGCATCGGCTCGCATACGAATGAGCGCAGTGGTGCGATTGATTTTTCAATCGACGGGCCGGTCACCAGTTGTTCAGCAAACTCCTGCGGCAGGCGATTTTTCAGCTCACGCCAGAAGTCTTCGTCGCTCCAGCGGTTAGCATCGTCGTTACTCTCGCACTGAATATAGTAACGGCTTAACGACGCATTACGCATAGAACAAAGTGCAAAACCACGCGGTGAGTTGGCGTAAATCAGTTCTTCATGTACGGGAGGTGTGTCAGACAGTACTCCGAGCCATCCGAACGGATACACTTTTTCAAATTCTTTGCGTTGGTCATCGGGGATGGTCTTACGGCTCACCCCGTGGAAGCCATCGCAACCGGCTACAAAATCGCAGTTGATGGTGTAGCGGGTGTCGCCCTGCACGAAAGTGACGCTGGGTGTGTCGGTATCGGCATTGTTGATACTGACTTCTTCGGCGTTAGAGTAGGTGGGTGCGCCAACGCTCTCACGCGCTTCGTAAAGGTCTCTGGTGACTTCGGTCTGACCATAAACGGTCACAGGTTTATCGATGTACTTTGAAAACGGCACCCTGAAATATTCATTGTTAAAGGCGATTATAGTGCCGTCGTGTGTGAACCCTTCGCGCTGCAGTCGTTTATCTACACCTGCCTGTTCGAGCAGTTGTACCATGCCGCGTTCCAGCACACCGGCGCGTATGCGGCCCAATACATATTCGCGGGATTTTTTTTCGAGCACAATGGCGTCGATACCAGCCAGATGCAGCAACTGACCGAGCAGCAACCCCGACGGGCCGCCACCGACAATCACAACACGGGTTTGCAAAGTGGCAGGGAGCATCAGTGTTTCTTCTGTAGCGCGGTAATCGCGTTGCCGATGCCTTCGACAGTCAGCGGGAACATTCTTTCTGCCATCAGCTGATAGGTCAGCTTGATGGATGGAACGCGCTGCCAGTAGGCCTGTGGCTCAGGATTCAACCATACGGCGTGTGGAAACTTTTCCAGTACTCTCGAAATCCACGCCACACCAGACTCTTCATTCCAGTGTTCCACACTACCGCCGGCAGTGGTGATTTCAAACGGGCTCATGGTGGCGTCACCAATAAAAATAACCCGATAATCCGGCCCGTAGGTTCGCAGAAATTCTATTGTGGACAAGGTTTCATCGTGTCGGCGCCGGTTGTCTTTCCAGAGTTTTTCGTACACAAAGTTGTGAAAGTAATAGTATTCGAGATGTTTAAACTCGCCACGTGCCGCCGAGAATAACGCTTCACTGTTTTGGACGTGATAATCCATCGAACCACCTACATCGAACAACAGCAGCACCTTGACGGCGTTTCGACGTTCGGCAACCATTTTAATATCGAGTAAACCGGCATTTTTTGCTGTCGAATTGATGGTGCCATCAAGATCCAGTTGATCTTGCGCACCCTCGCGCGCAAACCGACGCAACTTGCGCAGTGCCATTTTAAAATTACGTGTTCCCAGCTCTCGCTGATCATCCAGGTTTTTGTATTCGCGCCTGTCCCACACCTTGACTGCGCGCCCCTGTCTGCCCGATTTTTGTCCTATTCTTACACCGGCAGGATTAAAACCATATGCACCAAAAGGCGAGGTGCCTCCGGTGCCTATCCATTTGTTACCACCCTGATGCCGTTTTTGTTGCTCTTCGAGGCGTTTTTGCAGAGTCTCCATGATCTCTTCCCAACCGCCCAGCGCTTCGATTTTAGCTTTCTCTTCTTCGCTGAACAGTCGTTCTGCTTCAGCTCTCAACCACTCTTCAGGTATTTCACCGATGATATCTTCGAACAAACTTTGTATACCATTTACATAGTCTGCGAACACCTGATCGAATCTATCGTAGTGGCGCTCGTCCTTGACCAGCGACAATCGCGCAAAATGGTAGAAGTCGTCAACACTATAACCTCCGATACCGGCACCCAGGCCATCTAGCATTGCGAGGTACTCGGTGATAGACACCGGGACCTGTGCACGGCGCAGCTTATAGAGTAGGTCGATCAGCATTAGCGACGACTATCTGCTAGCTGTTGCGTCGGTTCAAAAACACCAGCCGCTCGAATAGATGAACATCCTGTTCGTTTTTCAGTAACGCACCATGTAGTTTCGGTATCAGCGAGTTTTTATCTTCTGCCTGCAATGCCTCAGGTGGAATGTCTTCTGCCAGTAACAGCTTTATCCAGTCGAGTAACTCAGAGGTTGAAGGTTTCTTTTTCAGGCCGGGTACTTCACGCATTTCAAAGAATACTTTGAGCGCTGAATCGAGCAATGATTTTTTCAGATCCGGGTAATGCACATTGACGATCTTTTGCATGGTCTCGTGATCCGGAAACCTGATGTAATGAAAAAAGCAGCGCCTCAAAAAAGCATCGGGCAGTTCTTTTTCATTGTTGCTGGTGATAATAACGAGAGGTCGCTTCCTGGCCACCACGGTTTGGCGGGTTTCATAAACATGAAACTCCATGCGATCGAGTTCCAGCAGCAGATCATTTGGAAACTCAATATCGGCCTTGTCTATTTCGTCGATCAGAACAACGGACAGATCTTCGCTGTCAAAGGCTTCCCACAATGTGCCTTTGATAATGTAATTGGCAATATCCTGGACTCTGTCTTCACCGAGTTGCGAATCTCTCAATCGCGACACAGCATCGTATTCATACAACCCCTGCTGTGCCTTGGTGGTGGATTTAACATGCCAGCGATGTAACGGTGCACCAAGCGATGCAGCGACCTCTTCAGCCAGTTGAGTCTTGCCGGTGCCGGGTTCGCCTTTGATCAGCAATGGACGGCCGAGGGTAAGTGCTGCATTTACTGCAAGCGTGAGGTCTTCGGTGGCCACATAGTTCTGTGTGCCGGAAAAACGCTGGGTCATCGCGGGTCTCGTGACAGGTGAGGGCAACATCCATTGCAGATCGTGGCCTTTTAAGGAAAGACCGCAACCGGTGATATGTTATCAAAATATGAGCGCACGGACACGAGCCTGCTCTGCGCCTGGGTGTTAATGCACTGCGCGTCGCCTTAATAATGCGAAGGCCGCGCCCAGAAGCAAGCAAAGCAATATCGGATCAGTCGAGCCCTGCCCATTGAGTGAGCAACCTGATCTGCTGCTTGCGGAAGACCCGCCATTTGAGCCATCCGGCGGAGAAACACCATTGCCGGTGGTGACCGAAAATTCCGTCGCGTATGCGCCCACGGTTAAATTAAGCGTCGCGCTGGAATTTAAGGCGGCAGGCGACTGTAAAGATACTGTGACTTTATCGCCATTGTTTATCTGCCCCTGAGATTTGGTGTACGCGTTTCCGTTAACAGAATATGAGCCGCCGGACACAGTAATAATTGCGGTGCGACTCAGACCGGATATTTCGACGGTCTGAGACACTACCGGCGTACTCATCGCTGCGTTGTTCACCGGTGCAAAGGTAAACGGATCGGGCTGATCTGCGGTGAGTTCAGTGCTCAGCGTAAAAGTGGACTCGCCATCGCTGCGTCGATTTACAGCACGTTCAACGGCCACGTAATAAGTGCCGGGTTCCACCAGTGAAGCCACTCTGAAATTAAAGGCACTGTCGCTGTCATCATCAAGTGATAACACACTGAAATTATCGTCCAGCAGGTATCCGTATAAGTCATCGTCGGATGACGAACGCACCACCAGCATACCTGCATCTGCCACATTGACCTCAAAGTAGCGGATATCCCGATACCCGAACAGTGAGCCGTTCACCGGTGTGTCGAAATCCAGCCCAGTCAGCTGGGTGCTGATCACCTGCGCCTCTTTGTTGATACTTTCGTTGTAACCACCATCGCGGGTCATCTGCATGGCCCGGACAAGATTTAAAATTCCGCTGCCACAGTAGTAGGTGCCGCACTCGTCGTCGGTGGCAAAATCCGACGCGCTCTGCTGAAGAATCGCGCGTACCGCCGAGGGGCTCAGTTCAGCGTCCAGGCTTTGCATCAGGCTGATAGCGCCGCTGACCAGTGCTGCTGAAAAACTCGACCCGGTTTCGTTTTTGTAGTCGTTTCCAATCGGGTTGACGTTTTCAATCCCTTCATTGGTGGCCATTAAAATATTTCTGCCCGGGGCGGCCACAGTCACCTTCAGCCCGTAGTTGGAAAAACCGCTGTCCAGGTCACCGGCAGGTGTATTCGATCCCACGGTAATCACGTTGGCGCAGTTTGCAGGAGAAGATCGCAGTGCGTTGGTGGATTCATTGCCGGCAGCAATCACAAACGGGATGCCCAGCCCGTTAAGCTCATCTATCACTTTCTGCCAGGCCGTGGTGCACTCGGTCGGCCCGCCTATGCTCAGATTAACGACAGTGGCCGGTGTTTCGTTCATCGGCAAGCCACTGACCGACAGGCCGGCACTCCAGCGGATGGCATCAATGATGTCGGCATCAGTGCCTCCGCATCGCCCGAGCGCCCGGGCGTGCAGCAGGCGCGCGTTCCAATCGACCCCGGCAAGACCCTCAGCATTATTGGTGCTGCCAGCCGCCACACTGGCAACCCCGGTACCGTGCCAGCTGCTTGGCTTTGCATTACAGTGATCGCCCGGATCGCTGGGGTCGGCATCACGACCGTCGCCATCGTTGGCGCTGAAAAAATCCCCCGGTTTGTCCGGAGAGACAAAATCGTACCCGAGACCGGTAATAGAACGATTCATCAGGTCGGGGTGGTCCGGCAGCACGCCAGTGTCTATCACAGCGATCACCGCACTCTGCGAGCCGGTGGTAATGTCCCAGGCGCCCGGGGCACGCAGGCTGTAGTCGCCTTCGTAGAGGTAACTTTGATTGCCGGGCTCAGTGACATTGCCCTGATACAGCGGGTCATTGGGTTCAAGGAGCGGGAAACGCCGATATTCAACGGAGGCAGACAACACTGCCTCAGAGGCTGCCAGGCGATTAGCGAGATAGCGCAATGCAGCTTCAGTTGACGCCACATTGCCGGAGCTCCCCGAGTCGTCAGGCTTAACCAGATGAGTCCCGCGTGAAAGTCCTCGCAGCAGTTTGAAATCGTTTGATCCCGCCCATTTTTTTACATCTGTGCTGTTGGTGCTCTTGTAGTCTCCCTGCAGCGCGCTGAGTCCGGTATCGGACGATGCGTCGGGCTGCATTTCTACGATCAGACGCCCGGTCATGCGCTGCCGGGTGAAATCAGCGGCAGCAGCGGTGCTTATCGTGAAGAAAAGCAGCGAAACAATGGCGATGAGAGGGTGCATGCGAAAGGCAGTCTTTTAGAGGCTTTTTGTGTTCAGGTGTGTCATTGATATGTTATCGGCCGAATGCCGGACTGCCACAGCTTACCGATTACCCCTGTATTCTGGCACAATGTCGCGCCCCTTGCGGGTACTCGACCTGTCTCATTCCGCCATCCAACGCGCCAGGAGCTACTTTTGGGCAATAGACTAACGAAGATTTACACTCGTACCGGTGATAAAGGGACTACAGGCCTGGGCGACGGCTCGCGTGTGAGCAAGGACTCGCTGCGGGTGACTGCCTATGGCACGACGGATGAGCTGAATAGCGTGGTCGGCATGGTGCTGGCGCATGAACTCCCCGCCCCGGTTCGAACCGTGCTCGATGAAATTCAACACCATTTATTCGACCTCGGTGGAGAACTTTGTATCCCCGGGCATGAGTCTCTCACTGAGTTGCACGTGACCTGGCTTGAGCGCCAGCTCGATCAATTCAACGAAGATTTGCCCGTGCTTAAAGATTTCATTCTGCCGGGTGGTGGTCATGCTGCTGCTGCCTGCCACCTTGCCCGAACGGTTTGTCGCAGAGCTGAGCGATGCGTTATTTCACTGGGAGCTGAAGAATCTCTACCACCTAACAGCATTACCTACCTGAATCGGCTGTCCGACCTGCTGTTCGTCATTGCTCGCGTACTGGCAAGGCACGAAGGCGGAAGTGAAGTGTTATGGCAAAGTAATCGACCGCCGCTGGATGGCGCTTCCTAGCGGTTGCTAAAACCATCCGACGCCTGTGATGGCATTCCCCAGTGTGAACCCGCCGGTAACCCATGAAAACCTTTCCGCTTGATCGCACCGAAGTGCGCGAGAACTTTAAGCACTTTCTGACAATTCCAACGCGTTGGTCGGACAATGATCAGTACGGCCATGTGAACAATGCAAAGTACCTGACCTTTTTCGAGCTCGTCATCATGCGCTATCTGGAGGTAGACAACGCTGTGGATGTAGCCGCACACGGGGTGCGTTGTTTTTCAGTCGAAAACATGTGCCGGTATATAAAGCCGGTAAAGTTTCCCGATACCTGTGAGGCCGGCCTGCGGGTAGGTAAGCTCGGCAATTCCAGCGTTCGCTATGAAGTAGGTTTGTTTATCACCGGTGATAATGAAGTCAGTGCAACCGGTTATTTCACCGACGTTTTTGTAGATGCCACTACCGAAAAGCCGGTGACGATTCCCGATCCGGTGCGAGACGTACTGCAACATCTGGTGTTCACTGGTCAGTGAGGGTAATCCATTCATGAAAGCTCTGGAAATAAACGGCCTGCGAAAAACTTATGACAACGGCCATGTTGCGCTTAACGGCGTTGATCTTGAAGTAGAGCAAGGTGATTTTTTCGCCTTGCTAGGGCCCAATGGTGCCGGCAAGTCAACCACGATCGGAATCATCAGTTCGCTGGTGTCTGCCAGCGGCGGCAGCGTCAAAGTGCACGGGCACGATCTTCAAAGTGAACGCAATCAGTGCAAGCTGCTTATCGGGCTGGTGCCGCAGGAAATCAATTTCAATGTGTTCGAGACACCTAAAAACATTGTCGTGACACAGGCAGGCTACTACGGCATCAGTAAGTCACTGGCCACGGAGCGGGCGGAGCATTATCTGAAACTGCTGGAGCTGTGGGAGAAAAGTGATCGTCCCGCCCGTGAGATGTCCGGTGGTATGAAACGCCGGCTGATGATTGCCAGAGCATTGGTGCACGAACCCCGCCTGCTGATACTCGATGAGCCCACAGCCGGTGTAGACATAGAAATCCGTCGGTCAATGTGGGCGTTTCTGGAAGAGATAAACCGCAACGGCACGACCATCATCCTGACCACCCACTATCTTGAAGAGGCGGAAACGCTTTGCCGTAACGTTGCCATCATCGATGACGGCAGTATCGTGGAGCAGGGTGCAGTCAGCGAATTGCTCAGTCGCGCGCAGTTTCAGACATTCGTTCTCGACATGAAGCAGGCGCCATCAACACAACCGGATCTGCAGGGAATGACCGTGCTTAAGTGTGAAGGCACTCGTCTGGAGGTGCAGATGCGGCTTGGAGACAACATGAACAAGCTGTTCAGTCAGCTCGACAATCTTGGTATAGATGTCATCAGTATGCGTAACAAGTCGAACCGGCTCGAAGAGTTTTTTCTGCAATTGGTCGGCAACAACGACAACGGGGGTGCTGCATAATGCAGTCGATAACCAGCGTAAACATCGTTGCGTTCAAAACCATCGTGACCAAAGAAATCCGGCGGTTCATGCGGATATGGGTGCAGACCATTGTACCGCCGGCAGTGAGTGCGGTGCTCTATATGATGATATTCGGCACGCTGATCGGGTCCCGGGTAGGGGAGATGGACGGGCATCAGTACATTGATTTCATTGTGCCGGGGATCATCATGATGGCCGTGATTACCAACTCATATTCAAATTCTGTATCGTCGTTTTTTAGCGCGAAGTTTCAGAATCATCTGCAGGAGATGCTCATCGCACCGGTGTATAACTGGGTCATACTGGCAGGCTTTGTTACAGGCGGGGTATGTCGCGGACTTGCAGTCGGTGCGCTGGTGGCTGCCGTATCGCTGTTCTTTACCCGGTTGCCGGTGGAAAACCCGTTAATCACCATTACAGTCGTGGTGCTGACCGCCACCCTGTTTTCTATTGCCGGTGTAGTGAACTCGATCTTTGCCAAGAGCTTTGATGACATTTCTATCATCCCCAATTTCGTGCTGACGCCGTTGACCTATCTGGGAGGGATCTTCTACTCGATAAAGCTTTTGCCGGATTTCTGGGAAGGTCTATCCTTTATAAACCCTGTGTTGTACATGATAAACGGGTTCCGATTCGGCATATTGGGCTCCTCTGATATCAGCATTGGATGGTCGTTTATGATCATACTGATTTTCATCGCACTACTCGGCTCTGTGGCACTATACTTACTCAACAAGGGCGTTGGCATTAAAAGCTGACCCGCAACAGGAACGCTTACTTTTGGCTAAGAAAAAAAACAAAAAAAAGACCATGGCTCAGCGTGCGGACCGGCACGCGTTGTATCAGGAGTCTGTGCAGGACTCCGAGTTTGAACTCGACTTCGTGCAGGATACCTACAAAGATATTCGCGGCCATAAACCTGTCACGCTGCGTGAAGATTTTGCCGGTACCGCCAGGTCAGCCTGTGTATGGACGAAACGTGGCAAAGACAATGAAGCCTGGGCTGTAGACTTTGACGAAGAAGTACTGGAGTGGGGTCGAAAGCACAACTATGACAAGCTCAAAGCGAAACAGCAGGAGCGTGTTCATTTTCTTCAATCTGACGTCCGCACGGTGGTTACCCCCCAGGTGGATGTCGTGCTGGCATTCAACTTCAGTTACTGGATTCTAAAACAGCGTGCCGACCTGCTGGCGTACCTTAAAAGTGTCCACAGTACCCTCAAAGACGACGGCATTATGTTCCTCGATGCTTTCGGTGGTTCAGAAGCACACACGACGCAAGTTGAAAAGCACAAGCTTGATGGCTTTAATTACCTGTGGGATCAAAACAAATACAATCCGCTCACTCAGGAAATGCAATGCTACATTCATTTCCGGTTTCCGGATAAGTCAAAACTGGATAAAGCCTTCAGCTATAGCTGGAGACTGTGGGGCGGTCAGGAAATAGACGACTTATTGATAGAGGCAGGATTCAGTAAAGTGCGATTCTTTGTGCAGCTATTCGATGACGATGGTGACGCAATGGATGAGTTTGAAGAAACGCGCGACGTTACTGATCATGAATGCTGGATCGCGTACATCGTGGCCGAGAAATAAACCTGAAATCACACAAATCCCGGGCAGGTAAATCTTTTAACTCGCGACTGCTGACTTGTCGCGAGGGTTCTCGGGTTCATTATCTTCGTCCTCGTCGTTTCTCGCCTTTTTGGACAACAGATTAAAATCAGCGCCCTCATCGAGCTTTTTCAGCAGAGGCTCGCCTTGTCTGGCGAGCAATTTCAGGATCTCTCCTGCTTCAGAATGTGAATGTGCCTTCCATTTCATGGAGGGACAACTCCAGATGTACGATGCGTATCCTGGTATTGCAGGATTGATACTCAATTCTCATTTATCAAAAATAATTAACCTATCTTTCATTTTTCTGCATTTTAGTCTTTCTAAAACAATAACTTAAAAAGTGACAGAGTTAACATTTTGAGCGCGTTGTGGAAGTTGAAGCGAGCCCGTGTCAATGATCCGCCTCTGCGTATGAACGGTAGTCATCAGTAACAGCGAAAACCTGCTCAGGACTTATGCAAACACGGCAAACTAATACTTCATCGCACAGTAGCATTGACCCTTCTGAACGCGCCAAGTTTGATCGTTTTGCCAGCACCTGGTGGGATGAAGCCGGCCCCATGTGGCCCCTTCATCGACTCAACAAGTTTCGAATCGGTTTTATAACAAAAGTCATCAGCGAACATTGCCGACTCGATGCGCAATCCAAAAAAACGTTTCATGGCTTGCGCGTGCTGGATATCGGTTGTGGCGGAGGAATACTCAGTGAAACAATGGCCGGACTCGGCTGTGACGTTACCGGTGTGGATATCAGTGAAAAAAATATCGCTGTGGCCAGGCAGCATGCAGCCAGTGAAGGCCTGGACATCAGTTACTCTGTTGATACTGCAGAGGCACTTGCTGAGCGTGGGCAGGTGTTTGATGTTGTGCTGAATATGGAAGTCGTGGAACACGTTGCCGATCTGCGTAGTTTCATGAACGCCTGTAACGACATGGTAAAGGGTGAGGGACTACAGTTTGTCTCAACGATCAACCGCAATCCGCTGGCCTGGTTTATTGCGATTTTCGGCGCTGAAACAGTGCTGGGCTGGCTGCCCAAAGGCACACACGAATATCGAAAGCTGGTTAAACCGAAAGAACTTGAACAACACCTGTCGCGCGGTGATTTCTCGATAGCTGCCAGAACCGGCGTAGCCGTGAATCCGTTCAACCGCAAAATGTCCGCTAAAACCTCTGAGCTGGTCAATTACATGGTTGCGGCAAAAAAGCGCTGAACACCGCATCAGCCGCTTAGGAATCGGGATTTGTGTACAGCGGTTTATCTGGGCCAGGCGACCGATAGCAGAAAAGCCAGCAGTGCTGCTACCACAATTGCCGGGCCGGCTGCAGTGTCTATCGTTAATGAGATAACCAGCCCGGCAACCACTGACAACACACCGAAAGCTGATGCAAGTACCGCCATCATTTCCGGCGTCGCTGCAAACCTTCTGGCGGTGGCTGCAGGTATCACAAGCAACGCGGTAATCAAAAGAATGCCGACAATTTTGATCGCCACAGCGATAATTCCGGCCAGCAATATCAGGTAGATAATTTCGGCGATGTCCGGTCGCTGCGCTTCAGCCTGTGCCAGTTCGCGGTTAACCGTACCCGCCAGCAGTGGGCGCCACACCAGTAATAAGGTGATCAAGGCGATCGGTGCGAATATCACGATCATCCGGATGTCTTCAGCATTGACCGTCAGCACATCACCAAACAGGTAGCTCATTAAATCAATGCGAGCACCGGCCATCGCTCCAATAGCGATGAGACCCAGCGCAAGTGTCGAGTGAGACAATATGCCCAGCACGGTGTCTCCCGGTAATACTGCTCTTTGCTGCAGCCCGACCAGGGCTACCGCCACTGCGGCGGCCACCAGAAACACCCCGATGCCCGGGTGAAGCTCAAGTAGCAGCGAAAGGGTGACCCCAAGAAGAGCTGAGTGTGCCATTGTGTCGCCGAAATAAGCCATTTTTCGCCAGACCACAAAACAGCCGAAAGGACCGGCGACCAGAGCCACGGCAACTCCCGCCACCAACGCACGAACTATAAAGTCATCCATGCAGGTGGTCACATGCGTCAGCACCGGCCGGTATGATCTCACCATCCGGTCCATGGCTGTGATCATGCTGATGACGATAAATCGCCAGTGCCGCAGCCCCGCCTGCACCAAAAAGATTGATGAATTCGGCGTTGTTGGTAACTGCCTGCGGACTGCCGGAGCAGCACACATGGCCGTTCAGACAAACCACTGTATCGGTCTGTGCCATCACAATATGTAAGTCGTGTGATACCAGCAGCACGCCACATCGGTGCGAATCACGCAGATCCGCAATAAGCTGATAGATGTCGACTTCGGCATTGTAGTCCACACCCTGTACCGGTTCATCCAGCACCAGCAAATCCGGGTTACTTGCCATTGCCCGCGCTATTAATACGCGCTGGAATTCACCACCGGACAATGCGGTCATTTCCCGTTCCAGCAGGTGTTCGACACCGGTTATTTTCAGTGCGGCCAGTATTTGCGATTTACTGTGTCTCTGTGTCAGCCGCATAAAACGCTGAACTGTCAGTGGCATGGACCAGTTGATCTCCAGCTTCTGCGGTACATAACCGACCCTGGTGCGCGGTGCCACGGTTATGCTGCCCTGCTGTGGTTTGACGATCCCCAGGATCGATTTGACGGTTGTGCTTTTACCGCTGCCATTCGGCCCGACGATGGTGACTATTTCGCCGCGGCGCACGCTCAGGCTGACGTTGTCGAGCAGGGTGGTTTCACCGCGGCGCACACTGATATTGCGTACCTCTACCAGTATGTCCGTTGTCGTCGCTGTAGAATCGGTTTGTGGCAAAAGTGCCTCAGATGCCTTGTGAATATGCCGGTTTTTCAATGGTCGAGCTTATTTTGAGCCTCGCGCATCATAACGTAAACGATTTGGTGTTGTGTCGTTCACACAGGCTGAACATGTCATATAATTCCCGGTTGACCCCTCTGACTATCCGTAATGACCCGATTTCCTCCCTGGACTGTGCTTTTTGTGTTGCTGCTGGCAACCCGGGCTAACGCTGTGACTGTTGCAACGACTGTCAAGCCGTTACACAGCATAGCCAGTGCAGTAATGCAGGGAGTATCCACTCCTGAATTACTGCTCGAGGGCAGGGTGTCACCGCATATCGACCGGGTAAAGCCCTCTACGCTGCGTAAATTGCGTTCCGCTGATCTGGTTATTTGGATAGGTCCGGGGCTTGAATCTTTTCTTGCGCCGGCCATCGCTGACCTGCCGGAGGCAACACAGGTACTGACCCTCAGTGAAGTGGATTTGCCGGTCCGTCTGACCATGCGCGATGCACCTTCCAATGCTCCTGCCGGCCCGATTGATCCTCACCTGTGGATAGACCCGGTGAATGCGGCGGCTATAGCGCAGGTGATGGCAGATGAGCTGGCGCGGATGGACGCCGCAAACGCTGATACTTATCAAAGCAACACCAACGAGTTCAAAGTGCAAATGCAGCAGCTCACGGCGACGTCGAGCGATATACTCGCAGCGCTGGCGGACACCCCATTTGTACTGTTCCATGATTTCATCCAATATTTTGAAAACCGCTTTGCGTTGAACAACGCAGGTGTGGTGACTTATCAGCCGCAGGTCAGTCCGGGGGCACGACATCTGAAATCACTTAACCGGATTATTAAAGATCTCGGTGTTCACTGCATTTTGTCTGAACCCCAGTTTGAAGACCGGGCAATCCGCACGTTATCCACATCATCCGTCGTCAGTTATACCGTTGTCGATCCGCTTGCCAGCACCTTTGAACCCGGACCGGCGTTATACGCAACCTGGTTCACCGACACAGTGCTTGCCATTCGTGATTGTCTGGGGAGCAGCTAATTTGGGCGGCTTGCGGTCAGCTGTATTGGCTGTGACACGCCGGATCAGCATCATCAACTCCCCGGGTAGGCTCGAGGCTTGTCTGCAGGGCACGTAATGGAGTCGGCAGAAAACACAGGCAGAATCATGCTGGCTCCGATGGAAGGGGTAACCGATGCACCTATGCGGCAAATTCTGACCGGAATCGGCGGCTATGATCGATGTGTCACCGAGTTTCTGCGCGTGACCGACCATCTCTATCCCGACCGGGTGTTCACCAGAATTTGTCCTGAACTCGCCACTGGCGGATCTACCCGCTCCGGTACAAAGGTTTATCTGCAGCTACTTGGCAGTGATCCTGAGGCAATGGCACAGAATGCCAATAAGGCGGCGATGATGGGTGCGACCGGTATAGACATTAATTTCGGATGTCCTGCTAAAACCGTCAACAGACACGGCGGCGGGTCAGCGTTGCTGCGGACTCCCTCTGTGGTAGAAGAAATCGTCAGCAGGGTGCGGGACGCCGTGCCGGAGCGAATACCGGTTACAGCAAAGATGCGGCTCGGCTACGAGAACGCGGACAACCTCATCGACGTGGCAGGCAGAATCGAAAGCGCCGGCGCGACAGAGCTATGCGTCCACGCGCGCACCAAAATCGATGGCTATAAACCCCCGGCTCACTGGCACCTGGTAAAACAGGTAAGCAGTCTGCTGACAATACCGGTCATTATCAATGGCGATATCTGGACGTTGGAAGAGGCCGAAAAAGCAAGGGCAGCCAGTGGATGTGCAGATGTAATGCTCGGACGCAGCGCGCTTTCAAATCCGCGTCTTGCCAGTGTGCTGGCCAGTAGTAATGCATTGCCGGCAGCGCGTTATCTGCCCTGGCTTGAGGTTGTGATGCTGCTGGTTCAATTGCTTAAC
>JAHDHK010000110.1 GCA_020631335.1 Chromatiales bacterium | reverse complement strand
GGACTGAAGGGGCTTTTGATCGTTAGATTGTCTATTCTTAGTTTTTTGGCAATGAGATCTACTGGTAAAGAGACACGCTTCAGCTTAATCGGGTTTCTGATGACCGAAGGACGTACCAGATTTATAACGAGTTCATTCGTGTAACCCTGCTTGATACAAATTTTTCTGCCACGCCAGCAACGAGGGTCCCAACTGATTGTCAGCTCCGGACTTTCGATGGTGGTGTCGTTTTTTAATTTCCATGACAAATTTTTCAGTGATACCCCGGTGATCAGATTGCCGGTCGAATATTCATATTGAATATTACCAGCCGTTTGATTGATTCGATCCAGAATAAAGCGACTGCCGCGTTCAGTAGAAAGGCCCCATATCGCACAGACAACTATCAGCAATGTACACCATAGAATGACCCGGAAGGTCAGCATTGCCGGGCGGGTATTGCTCATAGTTGCGGACCGATAGCCAGATGAACCCGCACTGGATTGTCTTCTTCACTGATGCCGACTGCGATGTCCACCCGTAAAGGTCCAACCGGTGATACCCAGCGTATTCCGGCACCTACACCGGTACGGTATTGTTCTGAATTGTCGTTAAAAGCCCGGCCGCCATCGGCAAATGCCGCTACTGCCCATCGGTCCTTGAAATAACGGTTATATTCTATGGAGAAATTGGTTAAGTATCGTCCTCCGGTGGCTTCATTTTCGTCGTTGACCGGTGATATTGACTGATAGTCAAACCCTCGTACTGAGTTGTCCCCGCCGGTGAAAAACCGGTGTGAAGGTGCCAGTAGATCAAAGTCCGATGTTCGTAAAAAACCGAAATCCGCCCGTGTAATAAAGTAATGCTTACGTTTGAAGCTGAATAACTTTTTGGCTGACGCTGTAAAGCTAAGCATGTTGATATCGGAAAAAAATTGCCGGCTCCCACCGAGCAGCTTGAATGACAAGAAATTACCGCGATGCGGATGAATACCACCGTCACTGCGTGTTCTGGAGAAACTGATGCCCGGCAACACCAGGTTTGTCCGTTGGCCGCTATCCTCGGTGTTTTCGTTTTCAAGTCGTAAGAAAACATCCCGGTACCAGCCACTCGACAGTAAGCGAGAGTCATTGAAATTCAGCGTGCGCAGTTGGGAAAAAGTATCTGCGCTGCGATGATTCAGCAAGCCGGCTTCAACTGAGTAGTTGCCAAATTCAGGCTGTTTTCTGTGCGGTATCTCATAGCTTAGCGATGCTTCCTGGCGCATATGAGACAAGCTGATTGAGCTTTTAACCGCATGACCTCTGATATTATGATGAGGCCTTAGCCAACTGCCTTTGATCCGCAGGTCGGTATCGGTTGCATAGCCTGCACCAAGGCTCATGATGTTTTCACTGGCAGGCACCAGATCTACCTCAAGTGGAACTTCAGGCAGCAGAGAGTCGGATAGTTCCGGTTTGACGCTGACATGCTTGAAGTAACCGCTATTTTGCAGGTTGCGGGTTAAACTCGCAGCGTATGAGGCGCGGTAGGGAATACCTGCTTCGAACGATTGCCACTTGCTGAGGAATCCTGCATCGAACAGGTCTGTGTTGTAATTCACCCGGCTTATTGAGTGTCGTTGTCCGGAGTCGAATTCGATCCAGATTTTTGCACGATATGCTTTGCTCTCGACGAGCACCTGCGCACGCTCGAATCGGGCATTGAAAAAACCGAGGTTCCTTGCATGGCTATATATTAGATCTTTGGCTTTTTCATAGCTGCCATGGTTCAGAGCCTCTCCCCGGCGGACGGGCAGTTCGCTCAGGATACTGTTGAACTCACGACTATCGCTGGCCTCGCCGGTAATGTCGAGATTGATCTCTTCGATGATAACGGGCTTGCCAGTGTCGACAAACAGTTGGATAGCGGTAAAGCTTTTGTAGGTTGCATGTCTGATACTGAGATCAGGTTGATAGTATCCCAGTGCCTGCAGGCTCTGACGAGCGCTATCTTTGATGGCTGCAACTCGAGCGTCTATATCTTCAAACTCAAGTGCTGAAAGCTGCTTCAAATGAGTGCGTATCTGTCGGGCTTGTGATTCCGTGGTACCGAGAATCGCAGTGTCGTAGCGATGGGTGATATGGCCTGGCAGGACTTCACCCATGCCGTCATCCAATCCGCTCATCGCCAGAATCAACACCAGGCCGATGAACTGAATCCGGTTGAATACTTGCCGGCTGATCGATACCGCTTTATGTAACTTGTATTGCAGGTTGCAAGATCCATTGTGCGTTGATCTGCGAAGCCGGCGGTGAACTCGATAAAACGGACCTTTCCAATGCGGGGCTGGAGGCGATGAAGCGGATGGTTGCATTGGTAAATTGCCCGCGGGTGCTCTGACAGGCGAGCGTTGAGATCACAGGTTTCAGGTTCACTGAAGCAAATTGCAGCTAGTGTGCCCGGCTCTTGCTGGTACGCTTCTGTTAACAAAAACACGCATATATCTGAACTCAGTCATCTTATCGGCGTCTGAAACGTATATCGCCAGACACAATTGCGGGCAGGCTTTCCGGCAATCGCCAGTGGCTGATATTCGTGAATGTAACAAGCGTCACTTACACAGCCGTTTTTACCATTACCCGGAGTAGCCCTAAGCTTATGTTTGTACTATTAAAATTTCACAAAAATCTGTTCCGTATGTTGTTTTTAAGCGTGCTGCTGGCGTGCGGGTCGGTGCATGCCGGGATGGAATTGCACGAGCTCGATGGCAATGTCGTTGATCTGGATGACTACAAGGGAGACGGCAAATGGCTGCTGGTGATGCTTTGGTCAACCACCTGCCATATATGTGAGGCACAGAAGCCGTCTATTTCCCGGTTTCATACTGAACACAAAGACATCGATGCACATGTGCTGGGTATTGCACTGGACGGAATGGATAGCATAGATGCCATCAAGCAGAATATTGCGACGCACGAAACCAGCTTTCCGAGTCTGGTGGGAGACATTGTGATAGTTGCTTCCCACTATCAGGGCATGACACAGGAATCATTACGCGGGACACCCACCTATCTTCTGTTTGATCCTGAAGGCGAGTTGGTTGGGAATAACCCGGGGCCGCTGCGCATCGAAGCGCTGGAACAGTTTATGGCGCGCAAGTCGGGATGACCTCATCCATTATAAGTGTTTCCCCGGTCGCTGTTTTGCCGGGGTAGTGTTCGCGTGCTCACTGGTGCCGGTTTAACCCACGGGCTTGTCCGCGCACTACGGCTGTTACCAGGTGGATCGGGTTAGCGCAGCGGAGTCACAGATAAGCAGTCGCGAAGGGTTTGTTGTAGTCCCGTGTTGCCTGGACTCACGACCCTGCTGTAGGAGACAAGTAGCTACGTGCTACCAACCATGAAAGGGGCGGGAACCAGGCGTTCAGCGTGAGAAACGGGCCAGCGCCGGAAGTAGTCGTCGGTTTGAGTCTGCTTTAGGTCTTACGCCCGCCAGGCGATCTTCAAAATACGAAAGCTTCCATTCGGCGGCTTTTGTATCTTCTGCATCCGGACCGAAAAGATCCCTGTATATATTGATGGCCAGTTGCTGGTGGGTAATTGCCTCTTCCAAATCCTCTTTATTGTGCTCGGCAATCCATGCCAGAGCTTCCAGTGTCTGTGCTGTTTCGGTGTGATAGAGCCCGAGCGTTTTGGTCTGAATACTCAATGCTCGATTAAACTGCTGTTCTGCGATTCGATAGTCAGACTCGAGGAGTCCGGAAAGAAAATAAGTCCGGGCCAGGCGTGAATCATTGCTATGGAAGCCGGCTGATATTTTTCTTGCTGTTCGAATCCACGGTGCCGGGTCACCATCGTTAGACAATAAAAAGAACTCAGCGTTTTCAACTGCAATACGCCACATTTCATCTTCCTGATCGGCGATCAGGTATCGCTGTCTGTCTACCGCAACCGGGCTGCCCGATTCGGTAGAGTATTCGTTCTCTGTAGCGTTTGCTGATTGGTCTGACTCACTGCTGCCTGACGTGTCCAGTGCCAGTTCGCTGTCGACGTCTGTAAGAGCGTTATCCTGTACAGTCGAGCCGCCGGTACCATCTGACACCGATGAGGTCAGCGGTGCGATGATGGTGCGCCCTTGCAGCAGTACAAATACGCATCCGACCGCCACGACGGCACTGGCGGTAAGCGCCAGATTTTTGACATTGAAAATGCTTTTCAGCGAGGCTTTTCTGCGCCGGCCGAGCCATTCCCCCATCTTCGGGCTGGGGCGTTTAGCCGACTTTGACGTCAGCGCAGCATGAAACGTTCTTGCGCCGGACCGGGTAAAGCGGATGGTCTGGGTATCTGACTGCTGGAGGATATTCTGCTTCAGCAAGTCGTCTACATAGCCTTTGTAGAACTTTTTCTCGGTGGCGATGTGTTGCTCGGGTTTTAGGACAACCGGTTCATTATCAGGCACTTCGGTGGCAATAAGACGCTTGTGCCTTTTCCATTGTCCGGCAATCGGTGTGGAGCCGACATTGAGAATGTGGTGTGTCTGGTTATCTCCGGGAAGATTTTCGAGTGCCAGAACGCCGGGTTGGCTGGTTGTTGTAAAACGCGCACCGTCCGGGAAAAAGCTGGTGAAGTTTACCCAGCAGTCCTCATGATAGAGGTCCGTAACAAGCGCATAGGCGTTATCGTCGGCATTCAAGTAGGCGATCAGTCTGGCTGTTTCGTTTTCATCTTTTCCAACAGCATTCGCGATGATCAGTTCGTGCGAGAAAATAAACCCCAGATCCAGCAGATCGTCGATATACCGGCTGGTGATCTCGCACTCTACCTGCGGAAATGCAGATGAGTTAAGCGTGAATTCCGGGTTACTCATACGGACGGCGAGGAGCTCGTCAAAATGGGTAAACCGGCTGGATTTGTTTGTATTCATTAGCCCTGATCCGCTGCCCACCCACAAAATTCAGAAGGTGAATATCTGTCTTCTAACTATAGGGCATAATATCGCTTTTTAGAAAACCGAAAATCAATTCAAGCACGGTTTCGTCGAGTAGCGACTAGAATTGCTCAGAAGATGGGCCGGAACCCTTCGTTTTTCGTATTTTTACTGTCCTTTGAAACCGCATAGCACCCATGAACCCCGCGCAGATCAGCAGATTCAGAAATCTTGGCCTCACCACCGTGATTGCGGTCTACATCCTTATACTGGTGGGCGGTGCGGTGAGGGCATCCGGCGCTGGCATGGGTTGTCCGGACTGGCCGACCTGTTTCGGTCAGTGGGTCCCGCCGACCAGCGAACAACAGCTTCCTGCCGATTACCAGCAGATATACGCTGATCGAGGCTATGCTGAAACGCGGTTTAACGTCAGAAAGACGTGGATCGAGTACCTCAATCGTTTGCTGGGGGTATCTATCGGTATATTCATCTTCCTGACGATGCTGGCGTCAAGACACTTCCGTAAATACGACGTGGTCGTCACATGGGTTTGTATTGCGGCTTTTCTGGCGGTGGCATTCCAGGGCTGGCTGGGTTCAAGGGTGGTGGCGAGTAATCTTCGTCCGGGCATGATTACGCTCCACATGCTAATGGCGCAGTGCATCGTTGCCATGTTGCTGTACGGGGTGGTTCGATCGCAAAGGGAGGTAGTCCCCATGAGTGGGGTGGCGCGATTGCCTGCAGTGGTCAATAAGGTGCTGATTGCGGTAATGCTGATGACCATCGTACAAATGGTGATGGGAACTCAAGTCAGGGAATCTGTGGATATTATTGCCAAGGCCATGAACAACGCTTCACGCGAGTTGTGGATTGAACGATTGAATGTGATCTTCTATGTACATCGATCTTTTTCCTCCATAATTCTGTTCACCAATTTATGGCTGGTCTGGACACTCTGGAAAACACTACCGTCCGGGCATCTTATGCGCAGTTTTGCAGTGGGACTGTTGGTATTGCTGATTGCCACTATTCTGCTGGGTGTAACAATGGATCGCCTGCATATTCCGGCATTTGCACAGCCGTTGCACCTGTGGTTTGCCTCATTAATCTTCGGCGTCCAGTTCACCATATTTTTGCTCTACCGTGCCGCTCTGAGACGACTGCACACAAATGATTCGTCTGTGGTGTTGCAGGGATCGCCGCTGGCCGGGTAGCGTAACAACGCAGTGTCAGTTTCGGCGAGCTTTGCCTGATTGCATGCATCACTGTGATCCAGCCGGTATAAATCGAAAATACTCGTGGCGGCAAGCCATACTGACGGGTCAGTTTTCTGAAATTTGGGATTCTATAAGCTAATCCTCCAATGCGTTCACAGCGCAAAACTGATACTTCAGATACCATGTTTCTCTTGATATCCGGCAATTATGCAGGACGAAAGGGATTCAATGACTTACCTGGCTCTACTACCGTGCATGTTCGCCGTATATTTCTGGGCGGGAAAAAATGATTTGAGTGGCGGCTACTTTGCCACCATCACGTTGTTGCTCACGGTAATCTTTTCACAGACGCATTGGCTGGTGCCGGGCGTGGACACACTGGTTGCGTTGTGTGCAACCATGTGTGTAATGAGCTACGCATTGTGGTACCTCGATCAGGAATTCAACCGAGCTATCGAGGCCGGTACACTTGAGGTGCCGCGGCAACGCCCGACAACACTTTTCTGTTCAACGTCGAACCACGACTTCGCTGTTGCCTCGACAGACTTCCGCAATATCGTTGAGCTCATCAATTCATCTGCCCGGGAGGAATTGTTCCAACAGCTGGCAGTCATGAGTTCAGAACAACGACAGGGGATGTACGCCAGTATCGATTACAGTGAGCTATCCATGTCAGCGGTACAGGAGCTCATTACCACTTGTCCGCAAAATCTTGATGCAAACATTTTCTATGGTCATGTGAAAATCTGCGAAGCCAAACGGCACGGGTTGGTGCCTGGCGTCATGCCAGGTGAAGACGCAGCAGCGGCACTGGCTATCGCATTTAAGCACTTCCGGATTGCTCAGCGGTTAAAACCGGACGATGCGGAGTCTCTTTGTGGTCTCATCATCACGAAGGGGTGTGTGGCACTTAAAGATGAACAAATCGAGGCTACTCTGAAAGAGCTGTTGCAAATCGATGCACTGCATCTGCACGGTGTAATGTCTGCAGCGCGCTTTCTGATTAAGTCACCACGTAAAGCAAACGCATTTGTCAGCCTGGTTGCCGAGTATTCCGATAATGAACTGATGACTGCAATAGCCGGGCTGGTTGCCCACATTGAATGTGGTGGCTTTGCCGACGGTAACAGTGTTGATTCTAAAGTGATTGCGGATATGTACCGACAGCTGCGTGTCTACCGTCGCCAGCATCAGGTGCTGGACTCATGGCAGCAGGCAATCTGCAGCAACATTATTGCATTTGCATTTGAGCGCATCGGCGACGAAGAGGAAGCAACCCGACGGCTGGACGAACTCGATGGCAAATCGAGTCCTTATCCGTGGCGGCGTACTGCCTGGCCTAACGGGCAGCTGGCCATACTGCCGTTCTAATAAAATGTACAGGTTGGCAGAGTTGTCGCTGCTGCGCCGAGCTTTCAACAAGGCTCAAAAAACAATTGCAGCGACTTGCTCAAACGTCTCAACGAAATGGCTTTTCAGCCCCCTGGTGATGGCGGTAGGGAGTTCGTCGTAGTCTCTCTTGTTGTCGAACGGCAGTATGACCGTTTTTATACCCAGTCTTTTGGCTGCGATCATCTTCTCTTTGATACCGCCAACCGGTAATACTTTCCCTGTCAGTGTCAGCTCACCGGTCATCGCAATAGATGGATTAACCGCTTTGTGTTTTGCCAGCGATAACAGCGCGGTTGCCATGGTGATACCGGCACTTGGTCCATCCTTCGGGGTCGCACCTTCGGGTACATGCAAATGAATAAACGTGTCTTCTCTTAAGTCACGTTTAACTGCGAGATCACCGAGGCTGGCTGTGACAAAGCTGTAGGCGATTTCAGCCGACTCTTTCATCACATTGCCGAGGTTGCCGGTAAGCTTAAAGCCGCTTTTCTTGTCGTTAATTATGGTTGCCTCGATAGGCAGTGTTGCTCCACCCATAGCAGTCCACGCAAGGCCGGTGACCACGCCCACGCCCTTAAGCTGTCGCTCCTTACGGAATATCGGAGGGCCGACAAAATCAGGTAGGTTTTTATTGCTGATAGAGACTTTCTTCTCTCCGCTCAACAACTTGACCACAGCTTTGCGCAGTATTTTTGCCAGCAGTTTTTCCAGGTTTCTGACACCGGCTTCGCGTGCGTAGCCTTCAATCAACAGTTTTATTGCCGAGTCGGAGATGGCCGCTTTGCTTTTGGTGACTTTGTTACGTTCCAGCAGTCGAGGCCATAAGTGTTTTTTGGCAATTTCCAGCTTTTCTGCCGGTAGGTAGCCGGCAAGGCGAATATCATCCATGCGATCAAGTAATGGCCGCGGTATCGTGTCCAGCTGATTGGCGGTGCAGACGAAAAGCACTTTTGACAGATCGACACGCAGGTCCAGATAGTGATCGAGAAATTCACTGTTTTGTTCCGGGTCGAGTACTTCGAGCAACGCCGATGCGGGATCACCCTGAAAGGATGCGCCGATCTTATCGACTTCATCGAGCATAATCACCGGGTTTTCCACCTCGACTTCTTTCAGCGCCTGTACCAGTTTGCCTGGCATTGCCCCGATGTAGGTGCGACGGTGCCCTTTTATCTCTGCTTCATCACGCATGCCACCAAGGCTGAAGCGATAGAACTTACGGCCAAGCGAGTCGGCGATCGATCGTCCGATAGAAGTTTTTCCTACTCCAGGTGGTCCGACCATTAAAAGTATTGAGCCTGACACCTCACCGCGATAGGCACCCAGAGCAAGAAACTCCAGAATTCGATCTTTGACGTCATCGAGGCCTGCATGATCCTGGTTGAGTATTTTACGTGCCTTTTTCAGATCGAGTTTGTCTTCTGACTGAACCCCCCAGGGTACCGAGCTGACCCAGTCGAGATAGTTGCGCGTTACGCCATATTCGGGTGATCCGGTTTCCAGCAGCGACAACTTTTGTATCTCTTCATCGAAGCGCTTGTTCACAGGTTCCGGTGGATTACGAGCTTCCATGCGTCTTTTAAATTCTTCTATGTCAGCGGTTCGGTCATCTTTGGCAATACCAAGCTCACGCTGAATTATTTTTAATTGTTCTTTGAGAAAGAAGTCGCGCTGATTTTTATGAATTTTACCTTCAACTTCTTCCCTTATTTCACCCTGCAGGCGTGCCATTTCAATTTCTTTTCGCAATAGCAGGAGTACTTTTTCCATTCGCTGCAGAATTGGTATGGTATCGAGCACCTCCTGCAATTCGTCACCGGGAGCTGTCGTAATGGCTGCCGCAAAGTCGGCGAGTGGAGAGGGCTCGTTAAGATTGAAATGATTAAGGAAGTTTTTCAGCTCTTCGTTGTACAGCGGGTTGAGAGGCACCAGTTCCTTAATTGCCTGAATCAAAGCCATGGCATAGGACTTTACTTCATCACGGCTTTCGTCAGGCTCTACCGGGTACTCTACCGATCCTGCAAACGGCGGATTTTTACGGAGCCACTTTTTAACATGAAAACGTTGCAGACCCTGAGCAATAAACTGGATGCTTGATTCCTGTTCCACCACATTGTGCATGCGAACAACACAGCCCGTGCTGGCAAAATCGTGTGTTCCGGGTATCTCCTCTGCACCGTCACGCACATACACGAGACCCACAATGTGCTGTTTGGTATCTCTAAGGTGGTGAAAGGTACTTTGCCAGTGATCTTTATCCACCACCAGTGGTTGTATCTGTGCGGGGAAGAAAGGCCTTTCATAGACCGGTAGTATCAATAATTTGTTGGGAAGTGCCTGGCCAGGCAGAATTAAACCAGTTTTGCCCGATTTTCTTTTGGGTATTACCTGAGGGTCTTCTGAACTCATGTGTAGCGTTGTTTGTCCGTTTAACGTGGCGTTCAATTGCTTAAAGATAGAATCACCGACGTGGTTTTGCCTGTGGATCTGTTGATTGATCTACCCGTGACTAGTCGGCGCCGGGCAGTACAAAGCAGGGAATACTCGTGCCACCGGCAGTTTCGTGCCGCAACGTCAAGAAACTGCCTGCAAAATGTCTTTCATCTGCCCGTTAATAGTAGGATTTGAGTGGCTCTTTTCAAGCGGCAACCATAAATCAGCCGCGGAGGTGCACTTTTACTATTGCTGATCGAGTGACATCGCCATGGTGACTACCGACGCAGAGACAATATCGGCGACTGAAGCGCCTCGCGACAAATCGCAAACCGGCTTGGCAAACCCTTGTAGTAACGGTCCGGTGGCGTTTGCACCACCACAATACTGTACGAGCTTGTAGGCAATATTACCTGCATCAAGGTCCGGGAATATCAATACATTGGCGCGACCGGCTACCTGCCCCATATCTGCGAGTTTGCCCTGTGCGACACGTGCCGATAATGCCGTGTCTACCTGCAGCTCTCCATCGATGTGTATATGTGGTGCCCGTTCTCTGACGATCTCAACGACTCGCGCTACCTTGGTGACGTGAGGATGTTTTGCGCTGCCATGGCTTGAAAAAGACAACATTGCCAGTCGTGGCTGATCATCAAGTAATTTTGCAGCGCTATCCGCGGTGGTGATTGCGATCTCCGCCAGTTGCTCTTCATCCGGATCAATATTGATTGCGCAGTCGGCGAACAGCAGGGTTTTTGAGATATTCTCTACCGGGTTTTTCAGATCCATCAGAAAGAAGCTTGATAGCGTTTTTATACCGGGCTTCGGGCCGACAGCGAAAGCGGCTTCAATAACTTTAGACGTGGACAGAACAGCTCCGGCGACCATCGCATCGACAGAACCGTTATTCAGCATGGCTACAGCGTGATACACCGGCATGGCAATATATTCGTCTATGTTTTCTGTCGTAATTTTGCGCTTCCTCCCCAGCAGTGCATCGCGTAAGGCGCTGTCTTTATTGTGCTGCGGGTCAACTATGCTGATACCCGTAAGACTACAGCTGGCGCTTTGTCGGATAGTCTCTTCGTTGCCGAGTAAAATCGGCACGGCCACCTTCATGTCGACCAGTTGAGCTGCTGCCTGCTGTATTCTTGCATCTTCCCCTTCGGGCAGTACAAGCGTTTTGTCTAAGCCTTTAAGACGCTGAATACATCGGGAAACTACGGGGCTGTTATGTTCTGACATATGGACGGGGTCTGCTGACGGAGCGGCTCGCACATTGGCTGCACGATGCCATGGATTGATCCCGAGTCGGGAGATTCGATACGGTCAACGTGGCGACCGGTGTAGCAGAATTATAACCGCTGATATGCCATGTGGTAATCACAAGCTGGTTGATTCCGGTACCTCTTGCGTAATAGCGTGGTGCTCTTATAACAATGCTGCGATGCTTATGAGTCCGGTTGTGGGTCACTGGTTAACCGACGCCAGGTCGTGTTGCTCCCCGAATTACGATGAAAGACCATCTTGTCAGATTGATACCATTGTGCTGCATAACATCAGTTTACCGCCGGGACAGTATGGCAGTCGCTACATTGATTTGCTTTTTACCAATGGCCTCAACCCCGCGGATCACGAGTATTTTGCGACTATCAGTGACCTCAGGGTGTCCTCTCATTTGCTGATCGATCGACAGGGTGAGGTGACGCAATATGTCGGGTTTGATAAACGTGCCTGGCACGCAGGTAAATCGTCTTATCTGGGCAGGGAGAGGTTCAATGACTTTTCTATCGGGATTGAACTGGAAGGCACTGACTGGCAGCCGTACGAAGCAACGCAATATGAGGTGCTCGCACACGTCATACTGGTGCTTCAGGCGACTTATCCGGCAATCCTCACTGAAAACCTCGTTGGGCATTCCACTATCTCACCCGGCCGCAAAACAGACCCGGGCCCTGCGTTTGACTGGGGGCGGCTACGTGGTTTGCTTATGGCTTTTGATCACGGGTGATTCCGATGCAGGCGATTCAAAACAAGTAGCAGTGCCGGCTGCGGCATGACTCTGTACCTGTAGAGGTTGATTATTAAATATCTGCACCGATTCGGGTGGCTTTGCACGCTGTTTGCAAGGCACGGTGGGTTAATCAATCAACTAAACTAAAAAAATCAATGTAATCAGTAGTATAACATTGGTTAGGGACATCAAGCATTGCGCGAATGGCTACTCCTGCCAATTAGACGATCACCATACATGTTGTTGATGTTGGTCTGTCTGTGCGCTTGCCTGGCGTTATCGCTGGGCGTTGTTTCTGTGGCCGGCGTATTTGATATCGCAGCCGGCCAGTTTGATTTGACCACTCGCATTACCCCCCCTGATGTCGACAGTTTGTCGGGCGGTGAGCGTGCGTGCATTGCTGGATTGGCGTTGCTATGTCTGGTGTTGCCGTGCCTGTCTCTGCGACGGGGGCTGGCAGTACTTGCTGCCTTTGCAGTATGTCTGGCGACAATTCAATGGCTTTTTGTGCCGTTTGACGTGCGCTTTGTTGGAGCCTTCGTTGTCAGTCTGCTCGTCATCACTTGTGTTTACTTGTTGGTGCGGGCGGTAATATCTTCATTGACTCTGCGGCGTGCGAACCATTACCTGCGTCAGTATGCGCCGCCGCAAATTGTCGATCATTATCTAACCACCCATAGCGATACACCAAGTGGCGAATCGCGCGATATGACCATCATGTTCTGCGATATCAAACGGTTTACCGGAATTTCCGAACGTCTGGATCCGGAAAAATTGCCCGGATGGTTAAATCGCTTTTTCGATGTGGTTTGTGAAATTGTGGTGCGTCACGACGGCACTATCGATAAATATATTGGCGACAGCGTAATGGCGTTCTGGGGAGCGCCCGAAAAGAGCGACACGCACGCCAGCGATGCGCTCAGGGCGGCAAAAGAAATCATACCGGCGGTGGAAGCGTTGTCGCGGGAGTTGGTCGAGCAGGGGCTTCCTCCCATTGCTGTCGGCATCGGTCTGTCTACCGGCAGCGCACATGTCGGGCATCTCGGTTCTCATGATCGAATGACTTATACCGTTGTCGGTGATGCAGTAAACACAGCGGACAGACTGCAGCGCTGTACCGGTGTTTATGATCTGTCACTGGTCGTTAACGACCGTATGACTGAACAGGTCCCCGATTATCTTTTTCGTGAGCTCGATACAGTACATGTGAAAGGGAGGCAGCGTTTCGTACGCATATTTCAACCGGTCTGCCATGAAGATGAGGCGGTCCCCGACACCTACAGGCGGTTACAAATGCATCGCAAGGCGATGCAGTTTTACCGCCGTGGTATGTGGGTCGATGCAGAGAAGCTATTCAGAGCGCTGGGAGAAGATCCCGGAGAGCGGGCTTTTTACAGCAGATACGTAGAAAGGCTGGTCAATATTCGACAATCCGAACCGTCAGCCGACACCAGTTTCGTTATCGATTTCACGCAGAAAATTGGCTGAATAAGCACCTGGTTTCAGCAGCCTATTATCATTCAGGTATTACAGGCGTTCTACCCTTATCCACTGATCGGTGATATATCGCTCCTGAGGTGTGAACCCTGACTTGTACTTCATTTTGTCACTGCCCGAGATCCAGTAGCCCAGGTACAGATAGTCAAGTCCCATTGACTGTGCCAGCTTGATTTGCTCAATGATAGACACTGTCCCCAGACTTCTTGAGCTGCAGTCCGGATCGAAGTACGTGTAGACAGCTGATAACCCGGTGCTGGTTTTATCGGTTACTGCTACCGCAATCAGTTCGTTTTGATGGCGTACTTCCAGAAAAAAACTGGTGCACCATTCACTGATCAGAAACCGTTCGAAATCAGCCCGCGTTGGCTGATCCATCCCCGAGTTCCGGTGCCGCGTGTTCAGGTAGCGCTCATAAAGAGAAAAGTATTCATCGGTGTATCTTGCCTGTGCCACATCAATATGCAGATCACTGTTGTTTTTTATGGCCCGACGTTGATTGCGCTTCGGATGAAAATCTTTGACCGGTATTCTTACAGAGACACACTGCTCACAGGTAACGCAGTGCGGGCGGTAGATGTGATGGCCGGATCGTCGGAATCCTTTTTGAATTAGCAGGTCGTACATGTCCATCGTGGGGGTACGAAACGGGTCTGCATACACATTTCGGGAAACGTGATTCGGCAGGTAGCTGCACGACTCCGGGGGGGATTGAAACAGGACTATTTGTGACGTGTGCTTCATGCCGTCAGTCTAACTCAACCTTACTCATTGAAAATATACCTGCCGCACAAGCCTGAATTTCGTTCGACTCGTGCGCGTCGCTTGTCACCGGTAAGAAAATTGTCAGATCCACAGCTTAGGCTGCATGCCGGTGTCAGTGGTGCTGCAGATCTGCCTGATACGCATGCTGCAGATAATGAGCGCTCATCAGTTCGATGCAGAATAGTCTACAACCTGTTGGCCATACTGCTCGAGGCTGTCAAAGATCTCAATGTAGTGTGGATCCCGGTGACTTTCTCTGAGCTTAATCAATGAGTTGGTAAATGCCTCGTGGTTGCGGAACTGATCCAATCCCGCATTAACTCGAGTTCGGCAGAACGCGTACCATTGCTCTTTTTCGGTCGCGTTTAGCGATGAAGTGTGCGATCTGCCTCTCGCTCTAAACCAGATTTCCCGTAGTCGGTCGTCGTCGAAATCGGCGTTTACCGGCTGGTCGCCATCGTGCGATTGAGCATGTAATTTCTGCATGATTGCACGATCTTTAGCGCTTGCGAAACTGCCGGCATACAACGTCAGTTCCGGGTCCTCGACGGGAGGGTACTCCCTTGCCGAAAATGCCCATGTGAGTTTTTCCTGTACCGAATCGACAGACGGTAAAAGCATTTCCCGGTACTTCAGTGCCTGGTTAACATTCAAATGCAGCGAGGTGATATTTTCTTTGGTGAGTGCAGACAACGGCGCGATGACCGGGCAGCGGTTCGCATGGACGGTTTTCACCGGAATACGAGTCATGTGCTCTGGCAGCTCGGATTGTTTTGTGAACAGCCTTTCGGCAATTTCCTCTCTACTGCATTTAATCAGATCGGTCGGGTCATGTCGCAGGTCGTACACGAGGATTCCGTTCTGATTAACCGGGTGTGTACCGACTGGCATGACGATACTGGTATGTGCGAATTCAGAGGAAAACATACCTGAGACATGTATAACCGCCGGTTTGCTGACAAGACTCAGTTCCGCCAGAGCGGACATTTTTTTTCGTCGGTTGAAGGCCCACTCGTATAGCCGTGGTTGCTTTTTTCTGATGAGCTTTGCCATTGCAATCGTTGCATAAACATCGGACAGCGCATCGTGAGCGTTAGCGTGGGAGATGCCGTTGGCATCAGTCAGTTTTTCCAGCTTGTTGGTTGGTTTACCGTTTTCATCTACCGGCCACTCGATTCCCTCCGGGCGCAGTGCTCTTGTCAATCGCACTATATCTATCAGGTCCCACCTTGAATTGCCGTTGCTCCATTCACGCGCGTACGGATCAAGCAGGTTTCGAAAGAAAAGCTGGCGCGAAAATTCGTCGTCAAAGCGGATGTTGTTATAGCCGGCGCTGCATGTACCCGGTACCGACATCATGTGGTTGATCTTGTCGGCGAATGTCCATTCTGATTCACCGAGACTGTTGGCGGTTTGCGGTATTACGCCATGTACCAGACAGGATTCCGGATCGGGCAGATAGTCCGGCGACTGTCTGCAATAGATCATGGTTGGATCTTCGATCTCTTCCAGCTGTGCGTCAGTGCGTATTGCTGCAAACTGCGCTGGTCGTTCCCGGATCGGATCTCTGCCGAATGTCTCGTAGTCGTGCCACAGGAACGATGTTGTTGTCACTGCATTACCACTTCAGATCGTCCGGTACTTTATATGCGCTGTATTCTTCTGCTTCTTCACTGCTGGCGGAGGGCTGTTCTTCGAGGTTGAACACGCTCCACTGGGGATTGATTTTTTTGATTGAAAGCGCGGTTTCTCTCGGTACCAGATAGGTGTCGCCGTTAAGACGTGTAATTGCCAGTTCTCTCGAAGCCAGTCGTTCCTGAATTTCTGAAGTGACGTACAGTTCCCGGATGCGCGAGTCGACGAGGTAGCGATAGGCGATCTCGCCTTTCCACTCAGCTACTTTGTGCTCATCGATCAGCGCTTTTATTTCTGCTTTGAGCTTTTTACGTTCGGCAATTGCTGCTTCGTCCGGAACACCGGGTTGTTTGTTTTTCTTTTCTTTTTGCGGCGGGCGGGATTTGCCGGCTGAAGAGGCAGGTTTTCCTGCGGGCCTTTTTTTTGATTTTTTCTTATGCTGGCTTTGTTTTTTCTTTTCTTGCTTGGGTGCTTTGTAGCCAGCCGCAATCAGTTGGTCGCGCAGGGAATCAGACATAAGCCTCTCCCGATGTTTGTGTTGAAAAGAAGATTGCTACCCTATTGCCGGAGAGGGCGGTTTGTACAGCGTATTTGCTCATCTTGACATACATAGGCTCGTAAAACGGTTATGTCTGTATACGGTCATTGTCATGCGTAAACAGGTTGCTGCTGGTGTACGGCACATGATCAACGGCGAGGAAACAACCCGGGCGGCGTGTTGAACAAGAGATAGCTTGCACCCCTGTTTTAATCCCGCCGCCACAACCCGCCTGATGCTAACCGGTATAACTGTCTTTTGCAGACCGGCTGAAAAACAAACCGACTGAAATAATCAGAAACACAACGAATAGTACCAGAGTCCACTCGGGTATCGAAAAACCCAGAAATTGCCATTGAATATCTGCGCACTCACCGGACCCGTTGAGAATTGTATCGAAAAACTGCATCAAGGGCATGCTGTCGAGCATGTACCAGAATCCGGCACCACACTCAGGTACCTGATCCGGCGGAAGATTCTGCAGCCAGATGTGCCTGAGACATATGCCGATGCCGGTCATTGACAATAGCGCGGCAATAGTGGAGTACACCCGACGGCCGGTACGCGCCGGGTTGTGGATGAGGCACAGAAAAAACACCAAACCAAGCGCTATGACCACTGCTCTGTCCAGCACACACAACGGGCAGGGTTCGAGATATTCGACCATCTGTAGATAACCTAC
>JAHDHK010000109.1:271-17072 GCA_020631335.1 Chromatiales bacterium | reverse complement strand
CGGTGCTGAAAACGATTCGTACTCCACCCGGATGGCATCTTGCGCAAGTTCGGTCATCAGGCTCCTGCCGGCACAATCTTTAAAGGCCGGGTGGCTACCACGGTCGCGAAGACGTTATCTGATAACTCAGCCGACGACCTGATTACCAGTCGAATACTGTGGCTGAGTGGCATGCAGCCGGGCGTCAATCGCGGTGGCAGTGTGGATTCTTTCAATCGGTATATATACATCCACGGCACAGCGCAGGAACACCTTATCGGTCGCGCGGTATCTCACGGCTGCATAAGGATGTGCAACCGTGATGTCATTGCGTTATTTGACGTTGTCAGTGAGGCAACGCCGGTATTCATTGACCGCAACAATTGACAGCGCCCGGTCAGTTTGCATAATGCAGGTGCGCCGATTTGAATATCAGCTTGCGGGCGCTTAGAAAAATACTGCTAAAGCGAGGCCCCGCCCGCTGTATTTTCCCGCTATCAGATTGTGAGCGCATCGCAAATGCACCACGCGGGAACATCAATGACACACGAATACGAATTTGCCACCAACGCTGTGCGAGCCGGTCATGCCCGTACCGCAGAAGGCGAAAACTCTGAAGCAATTTTTGCCACCTCGAGCTTTGTGTTTGAAAACGCTGCACAAGCTGCTGCGCGTTTCCAGAACCGCGAGGCCGGCAATGTCTATTCGAGATTTACCAACCCGACGGTGCGAACGTTTGAACAACGGCTGGCGGCCCTCGAAGGCGGTGAATGCTGTGTAGCTACAGCATCCGGAATGGCGGCGATCATGGCCTGCTGCGTTGCGCTGCTGGAGCCGGGTGATCATGTGGTTGCGTCGGATGGATTGTTCGGGTCAACCATGCAGTTTTTTAAAAAGTACCTGACCCGTATGGGAAATCCCGTCGATTTCGCCCGTATTGATCAGCCGGAAGACTGGCTTGAAAAAACTAATGCGCGCACGCGCCTGTTGTTTGTGGAAACGCCATCCAACCCGCTGACCCAGCTGGCAGACATTCGTGCGCTGTCTGAAGTGGCTAAAAATACAGGCGCGATACTGGTTGTAGACAACTGTTTTTGTACACCGGTGTTACAGCGTCCGCTGGAGCAGGGTGCCGATATTGTTATCCACTCTGCCACCAAGTATATCGACGGGCAGGGCAGATGCGTTGGTGGTGCAGTGGTTGGGGATAAACAGCGCGTCGGGGAGGATATCTTTGCTTTCCTGCGCACCGCAGGGCCGACAATGAGTGCATTTAACGCGTGGGTTTTTTTAAAGGGGCTCGAAACGCTTGAGATCAGAATGCAAAGACACTGTGAGAGTGCAATGCAGCTTGCACTGTGGCTGGAGCAGCACCCGTCGGTGTCTAAAGTGTATTTTCCCGGGCTGCAATCGCATCCGCAGCACAGCTTATGTCTGGCGCAGCAGACTGGTTTCGGCGGGATCGTTTCATTTGAAGTCACCGGTGGACAGGAGCACGCATGGCGTGTCATTGATAACACGCAGTTGCTGTCGATTACCGCCAATCTGGGTGATGCAAAAACGACAATTACCCATCCGGCCACCACCACGCACGGGCGTTTGTCGGCTGCTGAAAGATCACAGGCAGGTATTAATGAATCTCTGATCAGAGTGGCAACAGGACTGGAGTCTGTTCGGGATATTGAGGCCGATATTGCCAGGGGTCTGTAGTGCTGGTAATGCTGTAGGCAACAATCGAGGGGGGCAAGGGTAAATCACCGGCTATGAAATTACCGCGTTATACCGTCAGTGTACCCTGCATAACCGGCACAGCAGTGCCGCCGATTTTAATCTGTGTGATGGCACCGGCCGTTTTTTTGACCCGCGCAATGAGCTTGCTCGGGCGACCCATCTCCACCCCCTGAGCAATGCGGTAAGTGTACTCGCCAGTGTGGTTTGCATCGAGATGCGCCAGCAGACCCGCCAGTGCGCAATTGGCGCTGCCTGTGGCAGGGTCTTCTCTTATGTTTCCCAGGGTTGCAAACATTCTGCAACAGATATCGATATCACGACGCTCAGTGGCCCTGGTGTATAAATGGATGGCAAAGCACTTACTGTGCTTTGTGTATTGCTGCCATTTCTGTTGATTGATTGATACGCGAGACAACGCACTCAGGCTGTTCAACTCTACGCAATGAAACTCCAGTCCGGTAGATGCGTTTCGCGGGTAGTGGTTATCGGTACACAGATCACCCGGCGCAATTGATAAGGCCTCGGACAGCAGTTGTTTATGTTCAGCACTCGAAAGCTCACTGCCATACATAACAGTTTGAGGCGTAGTCAGTTCGGCGTAGTCAGGTTTTGCGTCAGTGAAGCTGACGTCCACCTGTACCAGACCTGCCAGCTCTTCGAATACCATTGGCGATCTTTTCCCGAAAGCCGGGTCTGCCAGTACCCATGCGGTACCGATATTCGGATGTCCTGCGAATCCCAGTTCCTGATCCGGGGTGAAAATTCTTACATTGGCGGTGTTGCTGCTGTTTTCCGGCGGCAGAATAAAAGTGGTTTCGGAATAGTTGAATTCGCGAGCAATCGTTTGCATCTGTTCTGTGCTCAATGATTGAGCGTTCGTCACTACTGCCAGTGGGTTACCACCGAATCTTTTGTCAGTGAATACGTCGAGCGTGTAGTAGTCAAATTGCATCAGGTCAGCTTGAATTGGTGCAGCGCTGACGGGATTCCAGTGCTGCGAAATTTTGGACTTAAGCGTCTTCCGGAAAAACGGAAACGCTCAAAGGTAATAAAAACGAATTTCCCTGAAAATTGCGGGGTGGTGATTCACACTTCCCTGCTGACACTGTGTCGACTTGCCACAAACCCTGCAGGCGGCGCAATATCACCCGATGCCGTGGCGGAAACTATCGCAGTTGTCGACAGTGACCCGGTGCAGTTGGCTGGAGCCGCGTAGGCAATGAGTCTAACTGCTCTTCCGGCCTATCCCAACCGAAAAAGCGTCGAGATGTTCATCCCGTCACTCTGTGAATTGCCGGGGGACGTTTTTCGCCTGTGCCTGGACAGACATAGCCAACGGGTATAGCGCAGGATAATCCTGCCGACAGCACACACCTTGATTTTATAAAAAGCTGCTGTTGCAAATGTGTACTGCTGCTCCGCTCCTTCATTCAAGCGGAGTAGCAGATGCATTTCACAATACTTAGGCGTTGTCGGGCAGTGCTGCCTGCAATCCTGCGGTGCAGGCAGCGGGTGCGTTCTTTACTGGCCGGGCCTTTATTCGTCGATTGCCGTAATGGTGACTGACTCAGTTTCGGTGAAAATCAGATCTACCCTTCTGTTCAGTTGGCGCCCGGCAGAATTTGCATTACTGGCGACCGGAGAGTGTTCTCCAAGACCACGGGCGGTTACCCTGTTGCTGTCTACACCCTGGCTGGCCAACATGTTTTTCACCGCCATGGCGCGTCGGGATGACAGATCCATATTGTATTGTGAGTCGCCGGTGTTGTCGGTATGGCCTTCGATGACTACGGTTCTGTCGGGGTACTTTCTGAGGAAGTCGGCGACTCTCATCAGATTATTGGTTGCGTCTGGTTTTAATGTCGCTTCATTGGTGTCGAACAAAACATCGCCCAGTGTAAGTACCATGCCTCTGTCCGAATCTTTAGCCTGCATCGCTTTCAGCTCTTCCAACTCAGCCAGCTGCTGCTGTAGTTGCTCTTCGCGTAAACGTACCTTCTGTTCTAATTCTGCAGATTGCGCGGCCAGCTTTCTGGCTTCAGACTCACGCAGTTCCATCTGTACCTTGGTGCGCAGTAATTTCCCATCGGTTATCGTTGACTGGTTGTACAGCAATCGGGAGCGATGCTCTGCGATCAGTGCATATTGTTCTGCAATATAAGCTCTTTTATCGACTTCACTTTTTGGTTCCTTGTCTTTCCATGCGTGTATTGCTGAGTCCAGTTTCAACCTGGCGACGTTGAGATCCTCTGTTGAATGCTTATTGACTATCTCATTGTTGCTGACTCTTTCGTAAGTGGCTTTTGCCGCTTCTAAAGTCGTGTTGGGCTTCTTACCTGCGCAGCCGCTTACAACAAGTGTTGCGGCAATAATTAGTGGTAACAGTGTTTTATTCGATGAATTTTTCATAGTGTTCTTCTCTGATCTGTTGAGTATTCGCTAAGTGCTTACTGTTCCTGTACGCGTGCGATCTCTTCTTTCATCAGATCGATGCTCTCCAGTAATTCGCCGTTGGCGATCTCCGAATTCTTTGCTTCGGCCATGGCCTCTGCCAACTCTGCGTCTGCCAGTGCCAGATGCAGCTGTCTTTTTGCCTCATCATATTTTTCGCGATCAATCAATTGTTGTGCGATGTCCACTCGGTGCTGAGCACTTCGCAGTGGCTTGGTTGCGTGATCAGCTGCACCGGCTGCGACTGCTGAACGGATGGATGCCTGGGTTAGCGCCATATCATGCCGTGGCGGAGATCCGCTGGAGCACGCCATAAGCTGGGTGGTCAGAATAGCGGTGAGCAGTAATTTTGGTGTATGCATGTGTCCCTCTGAGTTACTGAGTGGGGTAATGTCACTCTGAGGCTGGTGATCGGCTCGTCAGCACGTACATGAATACATTTACGTATGACAGAATGGCCATGTAGCTGTGGCGCCGGGGTTGCAGAATCCCTAAATTTTTAAAAAATACAGCGTTTTGTACACCTGTGTTAAGTCAGTTTGTGAAGGTGCGTGTGGTTACTCGTCTGTGGTCGTTGCACGTGCCGTGATGTCACGAGCGGTGCTCGTTGGGCTATCTGAGCTGAGCCCGATCTGAATGCTCTGCACCCGGCTCAGCTGGTGAAATGTGTTGTCGGTGCAGTACCTGTGGTGAAGATAGAATGCACAATGGCGTGTTAGCTACTGCTGGTTATCGATCCTCATCGGCAGCGCGGGGTGTGATGACCACATTGCATGAGTGCGTGGTAGAATGAAAAGCGTCGCTGTGGCGGGGATGTCTGATGCGAAATGCATCCGCGCTTGTCTCTCGTCGCATTCTCTTAAAAGTTTCAGGCAGTTTTACGTATCACCATCCCGATACCACCTGCCTGCCCGCAACCAAGATACAAAACAACATGACTTCAGCAATTGGATTTATCGGCATTGGACTAATGGGCGGCGCGATGGTTGAGTGCCTGCAAAAGAAGGGGTATCAGGTCACCATCACTGCCAACCGGTCTCGCACCCGTATTGATGAGGCGGTATCGCGTGGCGCCACAGAAGTGGGTACTGCACGTGAGGTCGCACAGAACAGCGACATTGTTATGCTTTGCATGGATACGTCTAATAGTGTTGAAGCGCGCATGCGGGGCGATGATGGCGTTATCGCAGGTTTGCGGGACAACGCCGTGGTTGTCGACTTCGGGACTTCATTGCCTGCATCAACAAAAAAACTTGGTGAAGAAGTCGCCGCGGCCGGTGGTGCTATGCTGGACGCTCCGCTGGGTCGCACACCTGCACACGCTGTAGATGGTCTGCTCAATATTATGTGTGCCGGCGATAAAGAGGCATTTGATCGGGTTAAGCCGGTGCTTGAAGATCTGGGTGAGAATGTTTTTCATCTCGGGGCTCTGGGTTCCGGACACACCATTAAACTACTCAATAATTTTTGTGGAATGGCGATTGCGAATGTGGTGGCGGAAGCCTTCGCTATGGCCGATGTCCAGGGCGTTGATCGTCAGTCTTTGTACGATGTTATGTCTGCCGGCCCGCTTCATTCCGGAATGATGGGGTTTGTTAAAGGCTACGCCGTGGAAGGTGATCCCTCTCAGCTGGCATTTGCTATAAAAAATGCTGCTAAAGATATCGGCTATTACGATCAAATGGCTGCAGATTCCGGTGTTGACAGTGTCATGGTGAAGAGCTCATTGACTGCATTGAATGCGGCTCTGGAAGAAGGACGTGGTGAACAGATGGTCAGTCAGATGGTTGATTTTTACAGCGACCGATTTAAGTAGTCTGCGGACATTCAAGTATTGCCTGAAAATTACCGTTGATCTGTTCCGACGGTTTTTTCAAAAGTGCGGGCATCAGCTGATTAAGCTGCGACACAGGATATGCTCCTGAACATTCAGTGATGTGGTGTTGCACATCGTGGATAAACTGTGGGCAGTGAAATTTCCCTTGCGCTGCGGCTAGGGAAATTCTGTACCGGGGGAAACTATAGCAATGCGAATTTCAATGGTAATGGCGATGGATCGCAATAAGCTGGTGGGCGACAGGGGCGTTATGCCATGGAAGATTCCCAGCGATTTAAAATACTTCAAACAGTTGACGATGGGCAAGCCGCTGATCATGGGCAGGGTGACTTTCGAATCACTGGGAGGAGTGCTGCCCGGCAGACCCCACATCGTTATTACCCGCAATCCGGATTGGATGCATAAAGGGGTTGAAGTCGTACATTGTCTGGATGACGGGATCGACGCAGCAAGGCGGTACGATACCGATGAAATGATGGTTATCGGCGGGGCGGATATTTGCGCCCAGGCAATGCCGCATACCGAACGCCTTTATCTAACAGTAATTGATCATGAGTTTGCGGGTGATCGCTGGCTGGAGAGCTTCAGCTGGGAAGACTGGACGGAAGTTTCACGGCAGGAAACAGACGAATCTGCCGACGGTGGATATCGCTTTACCTATTATGTGCTGGAAGCTGCAGCACGCTGATACTGGCAATGATTTGTCATGGCGAATTCAGCCGCTGGCTGTAGTAATACAAAGCCTGAGCGTAAGAGGCTTGCTACTTTATTTACTATTGATCATTGGCGTTATCGTCACATGACACCTGATGCACGCTCATGTCAGACAAATCAACAGCAGTTAGTGACTGCCCCCAGACGCAGGCACTATCCAGTGCGCAAATACCCGGTTGTTGCTTAAATCCCAGCGCCGCCCAGTGACCGAACAAAATGGTGGTGTCTGTGTTTACCCGGTTACTGACGTCAAACCAGGGTACCAGGTGCTCCGGTTGCTCACCCGGGGGACAGCTGTGTTTAAAATCAGCGATTGCACCCGGAGAACAAAAACGCATTCGGGTAAATATGTTAAGTGCATAGCGAAGGCGGGTGTCCGAATGTTGTTCGCTTTGCCAGTCACCTGATGTCGGGCCGTACAGATTTTTCAGATCCTCTTTTCGGGTGAGCGCTGAGAGTTGTTCCTGTAGTTCCCTTGCAAGACTGAGGGCCGTGTCGATGGTCCAGTGAGGGTGAATGCCTGCATGCACCAGCGCAAAGTGATTATGTATGTGTAGTAGTGGTTGTTGTTGAAGCCAGTGGACTAGTTCACTGACATCAGGTGCATCCAGCACCTGAGTCAGGGTAGGGTCTTTACCCGGAGGCCGCACACCATAATATAAAGCAAGCAGGTGGATGTCGTGGTTGCCCAAAACGGTTATGGCGGATTTGCCAAGTGACTTGACGAATCTCAGCGTATCGAGAGACTTCGGTCCGCGATTGACGAGATCTCCGGCAAACCATAATTTATCCACGCGGGGGTCAAAATGAATTTTATCGAGCAGTCGCTCCAATGCATCGAAGCAACCCTGTATGTCGCCGAGGGCGTAGATAGTCATGGTCTACAGTTGGGCAGGAGCATCATAAAAACTCATTAAACTGCGGCGAAGCCAATTGTTAAAACCTTGTTGCACCGGGGGTAAGGGGAAATGTCATCCACACAAAACTTGTTCAGCCAGGGTTGACACAAGGGACACCCCACGAGCAGACATGAACATTTGCCACGGGTCGCATTAACAATCCCAAACTAGTGAAGTGTGCGAGGTGTAGACAATAAAAATTCCGGTATAAAGGCATCAAACTCATCGCCTTCGTCAGTCACCATCTGATAGCTGCCACCCATGGTGCCGATCGGTGTTTCGAGTACGGTGCCGCTGGTGTATTGGTATCCTTCCCCGGGTTTGATGCGCGGTTGCTCTCCAACGACACCGTCGCCTCGAACTTCCTGTTGTTTGCCGTTGCCGTGCGTAATAACCCAGTGGCGGGTCAGCAGAGTAGCCGGTGCTTCACCCTGATTAACAATGGTAATGGTGTAGGCGAATACATAACGGTCGGAGTCCGGGTCAGAATCGTCCTCCAGATACCGGGTTGCCACATCTATTTTAAAATCATCGCTTTCGTGTTCAAGCGAAGCGGTGGTGTCACTATCTGTCATCAATTACGCCGTTTGAGTGTACAAAGAAGGCCTGCGCGTTCGAGTAGTTATATGGGGCGGTAGGCAGTTTGTAAAGCCTGTGTGCTACGGAATTTATCATCTATTCAGGTCAATGCGAGCAGTGGGTCCTGACTTTGCAGATGCTACTGGCATTCAGTTATCAGCCTGCTGCTGATATGCTCCGGCGCGGTCACGCAGAATTAAGTTTAGTCCGCGTGGGTATTGTGGTATTCCGCCAGTGCACGAAACTCATTGATATCAAGCACTTCTGCACGCAGACCCGGATTGATGCCGGCATCGATGATGGCGTTTTCAGTGATAATGCCCTTTAGATTATTTCTCAGTGTTTTCCGTCTTTGTGCAAATGCAGCTTTGACGATCAACAGGAAATCAGTGGTGAGTTCCGGCGGTACGATTGGCATTTCTCTCGGGCTGATCTGAATAACTGCCGAGTTTACTTTCGGTGCCGGATTAAACGCCTGCGGTGGTACCTCGATCAGTAGCGTTGTGTTACACAAATTGTGCATGACCACAGAAAGCTGGCCGTAGTTATTGTCACCTGCACGTGCTGTCAGTCTTGCTGCCACTTCCCACTGCAGCATGAAATGCATATCGGTAATCAAGGGCAGGTGATCCAGCAACCTGAAAATAAGCGGGGTGGCGACGTTATACGGCAGATTACCAACCAGTCGAAGCGGAGCAAGCTGACTCAGTGCAGTAAAGTCAAAGTTCAGTGCGTCAGCCTGTTGCAGCTGAAAATTTTTATAGTGTGCAAATTTATTATTCAGTAGCGGAATAAGATCACGGTCGAGTTCAATCGCAATCACAGATGCGCCGGTATCGAGCAGACCTGCAGTGAGCGCCCCCTGGCCCGGACCGATTTCAAGCAGCGTCTGCTCGCCCGCAAACCGGCTGACGATTCTTTGAACTACTGTTTCATCAACCAGAAAATTCTGGCCAAAGCGTTTTCTCGCACGCACCATCGTATTGCATCCTGTAGGCTGGCAAACTGTTTGTTGTTGCCGGTTACCCGGGCTGGTTGTGCCGAGCGTAGCGAATGGCGGTTTCGAGCGCGGCGTTTAAGCTGCCGCCATGTGCTTTGCCGGTGCCGGCGAGGTCCAGTGCGGTACCATGATCAACAGAGGTACGTATGATTGGCAGCCCGAACGTGATGTTCACCGCTTCTCCAAATCCCGCATACTTCAGCACAGGCAATCCCTGATCGTGATACATCGCGAGGACGGCATCTGCATCTTTCAGATGTCTCGGGGTAAAGAGTGTGTCCGCAGGCAGCGGTCCTACTGCATCTATTCCTTTTTCCCGGGCCGCTTTAATGGCAGGCTCAATAATGGTGATTTCTTCGGTGCCCAGATGTCCTGACTCCCCTGCATGCGGGTTGAGCCCGCATACCAGGATTCGCGGTGAGCTTATGCCCACCTTGGCGCGCAGGTCATTGTGTAAAATACTCAGCGTTGTTTCAATGGTTGATTGCTTCAGTGCGCCGGCAACGTTTGCCAGTGGTAAATGCGTGGTCGCCAGGGCAACGCGAAGTGTATCTGCCACCAGCACCATCAGCGGATAAGCGTTAAACAGTTCGGCGATAAATTCGGTATGGCCTGAGAACGCAAAGCCGGCGTCGTTAATCACCCCTTTGTGTACCGGTGCCGTGACCATGGCATCAAACAGATTCTCTTTGCAGCCGAGCGAGGCGTGTCTGATAGTGTCGAGTACGTAGTCTGCGTTGTCGGTATTCAGTACGCCTGCCTCACAGGCTCCGGCCATTTTCACTGGCATTACACAGATCGGATCATCGATCGGATTGTCAGAGGAAAAAACGTTTGCATGCCAGCTTATTCCAACATCGGCAGCCCTTCGGCTTAACAGCTCAGGGTCTCCCAGAAGCACTAACTGTGCGTCCTCCCTGGCGGCTAGCTGTACACATAATTCCGGACCGATGCCAGCCGGCTCACCGGTGGTGATCGCAATTCTTGGCTTGCTCACTGGAAGTTCTTGGCAAAGCCCCTGAGTTCAACATAGGCATTCTCGCGCAGCTCGGTCAGCCAGTTCTGAAATCGCTCTTCTGCTTTTTTGCGCCTGAGTTGCTCGCGAGCCTTGGACTTCATGGCTTCGCGTGGTGCTTCAGTGATTTCCTGTTCCAGCACTTCAATAATATGCCAGCCGAATTGTGTTTCGAATGGCTCGGATACGGTGTTTACGTCGAGTGTGAACGCTCTGGCTTCAAACGGTGCCACCATTTCTCCGCGTCCGAACCAGCCCAGGTCACCACCTTTTCCTGCCGTTGACGGATCCTCAGAGATTTGCGTTGCCAGCACTGCGAAGTCTCTGCCTTCGATGATGCGATTGCGGGCGTCGATGATCGTGGCACGGGCTTCGTCAGAACTGCGGCCCTTGCGTGTACTGGCCAGAATATGTCTGGCCCGCACCCGTGACGGTTCTCTTGATGTAGCAACTTTGCGCAACAGTTTCAGTACATGAAAACCCGCTGCGCTGCGCAACGGCTCAGTGACGTCGTCAATTTGCATACCCTGTACTTCGTTAGCAAACAATGGTGGCATATCGGTAAGTGTTCTAGCCCCCAGGTTACTGCCCTCAACGTTGCGGTTACCTTTTGAGCGCTGGATATCCAGTAGACGATTGAAGGGTGTGCCATCCCGCGCTGCGCTGGCAATTTCAATGGCTATTTCGCGTGCATTTGCCAGCAGATCGGCATCTGCCTGTTGCGGTACCTGTACCAGAATATGGTCAAGCTCATATCGCGAGGTTGAAGTGGTGCCTGTCTCTACGCTCAGTAACTCCTCGACTTCTGCATCTGAAACGCTGAGGTTAGTTTCGACTACGCGGCGTGAAAGCGTTGAGATGATCAGCTCTTTGCGCACGTTCTCTCTGAACTCCAGAAAATTAATACCTTCCTGACTCAGGGTTTCACGCATTTGGGTGACAGACATATTGTTGTTGCGTGCCATGTCTTCGATAGCGCGCTGCAGGCTGTTGTCGTCTATCCGGATACCTCTCTGTGAGGCGGACGCCAACTGCAGTGACTGAATGATCAGCCTTTCCATCACAGCTCTGTCAAGCTCGGCACCACCGGGCAGATCGGGTGGGTTCTGCCGCATTAATTGTGCTCTTTCGGCAACGAAGTCGCTGGCCAGTATGATGTCGTCATTGACAATGGCAACGATACTGTCAATCGGCGTTTCCTGGCTCAGGGCGGTCACGTGCATCAGCATTGCCGGAGCAATCAGCAATGCCTTAAGTAGTGTTTTAATCATGTATAAATTGCTTCACGTTTGTATTTTGCGACTGTGAATGTAACGCCGGCGGACACAGGGAAACGCAAGTTTCCGTTGATCTAACGATTGTATTGATAGCCGCCTATCGCCTCGCTTAACACTTCTGTCACATTCTGTCCGACAGGTGCCAGACCTTTCAATACCAGTTGGAAAAAGTACGCGTTGGTGCTGTTGTCGCCATCGTCGGTAATATAGCGACGTGCAGCCGTTCTAAAAGCCCAGCAACAACTTTCGTATTCAATACCAAGTACGGCTTCGATACCTTTCTTGTCATCCAGTGAGTAGTTCCAGCCGGTTGCCAGCCGCCATCGGTTCGCGACTGGCCAGGTAAAGGACAAATGTGCGAACTCTCCTTCTTCTGCAAGATAGCGATGACCGAAATTTACCCGTTTGTTCGGACCGTTGCTGTAGTTGAGTCTTGCCGATGAGCGCTCTGTCGCGCCTTCGGTTGGATCCCACTGCAAATTCCATCCGCTGCTCCATCGCCGGTTAAACACGGCACTCAGTTCAGCGACGATGTCCGAGGTACTGCGGGTGTCGGGTGAATCGCCGGGCAGCGTAACCTCCCGATCGTCGAAGTAGAAAATCTGACCGACGCTGGCCGAGAAGTTTTCCTGCCCTGCATTGTTTATCAGGCTGCTGCTCAGCGCAAAGCTGAGCTGGTTTGCATCGTTAACCCGGTCGGCTCCGGCAAAGCGATTTTCACGAAACAGTTGAGAGAAGTTGAAATCCAGGGCGCCGGTATCGAATATTGGCAGACGCGATTGATCTCTGCGTTTGGCGTAGAGATAAAACAGTCTTGGCTCCAGAGTGATGACGCTGTCGCCTTTGCTGCTGGTCCGCTGAAAATGCAGTCCTGCGTCCGCCGACAGCAGGGGGACATTGCGCACCTGTGCCTGATCGTTTCCCTGCACGTTGTTGAGGTCGTATCGGGTTACGCGCCAGGTCGAGGCGAGGCTTGCAAACCAGCCGGGTCGGTTGATGTCCCACGAAACTCTGGGTTTCAGGTCGAGCCTTGAACCGGTGACCGATCCGCCGCTGCGATCGAAGTACACGAGTTCTGCATCAATAGTCGGGTTGAGTCCCAGTCTGTTGGCGCCCGAGCGATAGCCGAAGGTCAGTTGTGGCAGCTTGCGATACGGGCGCTCCTCTTCGGCAATATTCAGATCGACGGTCTGGTAACTGAGCAGACGTGTCTGAAAGTTAAACCTGTTGGTCTGATAGGTAATGTCCGCGCGGCGCTGCAAGTGAGTGATGCTGGCGATTTTCAGCGTATCACCGAGATCTTCAAAGTAGTCCTTGTCGCTGACGGAGCTAAGGTCCATTTCCGTCGTCCAGCCGGGGCCCAGGCTGCCGCGATGCAGGAAGCGTGAGAAACGCCGGGTTTTATCGCTTTCGAACCTGCGATCGTCGGGCATGGTTTCGTGGTTGAGCGTCCAGGTGCCGATTCTGTTCAGATGGCGAAGTTCCGACTGCAGCTGCAGGCCGCGGTCGGTCATCGCTCGCAGGACAAAGGTCGCGTCCCAGTCAGGTTTGATGTTCCAGTAGAACGGTTGACGATATTCGAATCCGGTTTGATCGTTCTGATCGAAGCGGGGTGGCAGCAGCCCGGTTTTGCGCTGGTTGCCGATCGGAAAACTGAAAATAGGTGCGTATAGCAATGGCAGGCTTTTAAACCGCAGTGTTACGTTACGCGCTGTACCTACACCGGCTTCGCTGTCGAGCTTTATCTGCTCGGCGGTCAGTCGCCAGCCATTGTCTCCCGGCGGACAACTGCTGTATGATGCGCCGTTGAGTTGCAGAGCACCATCGGTATCACGCCGGATTTCACCAGCTCTGCCCTGGGATAATATCTCGCCGGAGTTGACTTCGTAGCCGGATTCACCCAGTCGAAAGGTGCCATCGGAGATATCAATTTGCGCATCAGCGCTGTGAACTTTCAGCCCGCGTGACTCATACGTCATATCACCGTTGACACTGGCGGTGTTGCTGATTGAATTGTAGAGCGCGTCTTCCGCCAGAATTGCGCCGTCTTTATGGCGGATTTCGATGGTGCCGTTAAGCCGGATGTTTTCGGGCTGGTCCGGGTCGCTCTCTGCGCTGTCGGCGGATAACAATACCCGGTCGCCCAGGGTTAGATCGGGAAACGACTGGCCAGACTGTGCCAATGGCATTACATCACAAACGCTGGCGTGAGCCGGCGGCACTAAAACGCCTGTGCACATCGCGATTAGCAGTAGTGTTTTGCGCGGAGATACATGAGCGATAGAGGCCCGGGCATGGGGGTTCCGCAGGGTACCGGGCGATATCGTTATTATTTTGTTTTTTCGGGCGCTCATCAGTGCACCGGATGATACGGGGATTGAACTGCAAGGTTCACTACAACGTGTCAATATAGAAAGCACGTTCACTCAGGGTGTTAAAGATGGCGCAAGCCCGACTGAAGCTGGAGTCCGGCTGGAAGCAACTGCTGGCGGATCAGTTTGATCAACCGTACATGAAGCAACTGCGTGCCTACCTTGTCGAGCGCGGTAAATCGGCAACAGTTTATCCGCCACCGGCTCAGTGGTTCAGTGCCTTCAATGCCACAGCACTGGCAGAGGTTAAAGTCGTCATCCTCGGACAGGATCCGTATCACGGGCCGGGACAGGCACACGGCATGTGTTTTTCGGTGTTGCCCGGAGTTGCCATACCGCCTTCTTTGCGAAATATCTATAAAGAACTCCACAGCGATCTGGGGATAAGCCCCGTATCGCACGGGTATCTGCAGTCCTGGGCCGATCAGGGCGTGTTTTTACTTAACAGTGTGCTGACCGTTGAGCATGGACAGGCTGCTGCACATCAGGGAAAAGGCTGGGAGCAGTTTACCGATGTGGTTATCGAGCGGCTGTCGGCGCAGCACTCGAACCTGGTGTTTATGCTGTGGGGGGGATACGCAAAAAAGAAAGGCCAGGTGATTGATACAGACCAGCACTGTATTTTAACCAGTGCGCACCCTTCGCCTCTATCGGTGCGCGGGTTTACCGGTTGTAAACATTTTTCCAGGGCCAATGATTATCTGCAGTCAGTGGGTAAAACTCCCGTACAATGGCGACTGCCTGAAACCGCGCAGGTTGTGGTACCGAAGCCTTCGTAGACTGACCATGCGGGCAGTCGGTCTCGCTGCCGGTTTGGCTCATAACTTTCTGAAAACCAACTAAACTCATGCCTAACGGTTGTGTCCAGATCACTTGCGAGGCAAAATCCGCCCTGCAAAATTCACCAATTTCTTTTTAAACACAGGGGAAAATCGCTGATGGAGTTCATTCCAGTACTACTCGGACTGGCGGGTATCGCTATGGCCGTGTACGTATACCAGCTTGTCTTAAGGTATCCGGCCGGGGAGGGCAAGGCTGCGGAAATTGCCTTAGAAATACAAAAAGGGGCAATGGCCTTTCTGAAACGCGAATACGGCATCCTTGCTGTGTTTGTTGCCGTGGTTGCCGCAGTTTTATTTTATGCTTTTGAGACCAGTCATACCGGTATCGCGTTTCTGGTCGGCGCATTTTTCTCTGCGACCGCCGGTTGGTTTGGAATGTACACAGCCACTCGTGCCAACGTTCGCACCACCGTAGCTGCCTCGGAAAAAGGTGCTGCCGAAGCACTGACCGTGGCATTTTTCGGCGGATCGATAATGGGGCTGACAGTGGCTTCTGCCGGTCTTCTGGGTATTGGTCTGTTGTACTGGTTCTGGGGCGCCGAACACGCTGAAGCCATTCATGGTTTCGGTATGGGTGCTTCTTCCGTTGCACTGTTTTCACGTGTGGGCGGCGGTATTTTCACCAAAAGTGCGGATGTCGGTGCTGACCTTGTCGGTAAAGTTGAGGCCGGTATCCCGGAAGATGATCCCCGCAATCCGGGCGTAATTGCAGATAACGTTGGTGACAACGTGGGTGATATCGCAGGTATGGGTTCTGATATTTTTGAATCCTACTGCGGCAGCATGATCGCCACTATCGCTATCGCCGCGACGATGACAACTGCTCAGATTGCTGCCATGGGCGAAGGTGCATCAGAGGCGTCACTGAGCTTTTTGCCGCTGGCACTTTCCTCGGTTGGTTTGATCTGTTCTGTACTGGGTATATTCCTGGTGAAGAAAATGTCAGACAAGTCGCCCGAAAAAGCACTGCGCTACGGCACGATCGGGTCGACCGTCCTGTTCATTATTGCCGCATTTATTGTCACGCTTGCCAGTGGCCTGGCCATGTCAGTCTGGTGGTGTGTCGTATCGGGCGCAGTCGGCGGAATGGTGATTGGTCTGGTCACTGAATACTACACTGGCGGCAAGCCGGTCAGAGACATAGCAAAATCAGGCGAAACCGGCCCTGCAACTGTGATGATTTCAGGCCTTGCTACCGGTATGGAATCGGTAGTCGTTCCGGTACTGACTCTGTGCGTCATTATTTTCACCGCCAGCAGTCTGGTTGGCTTGTACGGTGTTGGTATTGCGGCGGTAGGTATGCTGGCAACAGTTGGTATTACCATGGCGATCGATGCCTACGGACCAGTTGCAGATAACGCTGGTGGTATCGCCGAGATGGCGGGTCTGGGTGAAGAAACCCGTGAGATTACCGACGGTCTCGATGAAGTCGGCAACACGACTGCGGCCATTGGTAAAGGTTTCGCGATCGGTGCGGCAGGTCTGGCGGCGCTGGCGATTATCGCAGCGTTTATACAAACCGTACGGCTCAACAACGAAGGATTTGCGCTGGATATCGGTAATCCGATTGTACTGGTCGGTATGTTCATCGGTGGTATCTTCCCATTCCTGGTCTCTGCGATCACCATGCGTGCGGTAGGCGCGGCAGCATTCGATATGATCAAAGAGATTCGCCGGCAGTTCCGTGAAATACCCGGTCTGCTCGAAGGTACCGGCAAGCCGGACAACGAGCGTTGCGTTGCCATTGCGACCACAGCAGCGCTCAAGCGCATGATACTGCCCGGTATTCTGGCTGTAGGTGCGCCACCAGTGATTGGTTTCGGCCTCGGCCCTGAAGCGCTGGGTGGTTTCCTTTCCGGTGCACTGGTGGGTTGTGTGATGCTCGCACTGATGATGGCGAATGCCGGTGGTGCCTGGGATAACGCTAAAAAGTATATCGAGAAAGGCAATCTCGGTGGCAAGGGCACAGAAACTCACGCTGCTGCCGTAGTTGGCGATACCGTGGGCGACCCGTTCAAAGATACCTCCGGTCCGGCGATGAACATTCTCATCAATGTGATGGCCATCGTTTCGCTGGTGATTGCGCCACTGTTGTAAAACCAATG
>JAHDHK010000109.1:0-217 GCA_020631335.1 Chromatiales bacterium | reverse complement strand
AGTATTCCGGCAGTGCATTCGCTGCCATGACTCACGAAAAACCCGGCGTAACGCCGGGTTTTTCATTTTCGGGCTCCAAAAGCAGATGATCATGAAAGTATCAACAGTGATTTTTGATCTGGACGGAACGCTGAGCGATCCCAGTGTGGGCATCATTCGTTGTGTTAACTACGCACTTGAAAAGCGGGGCTACGCGTCACGAACGGATGCTGAAATC
>JAHDHK010000108.1 GCA_020631335.1 Chromatiales bacterium | reverse complement strand
AGGCACCGAAATATGGCACCAGCAGCAGCTCGGAAAGCGAGTTTTCATCACCATCAAGAGGCACCACAAAAGCCGGAATCTTCACACGCTTACCATTGAGTTCCGACACAACTGCACCGCTTTGCTGCGCACCGAAACTGTGATCTGACAACGCCGGTTCGTTCGACTGCTCACTATTGTTTAAAGAAAAAATATCGTCCCCGGGCACCAGATCTTCCCAGGACAGCTCCAGTGGTTCTGCGGCAATGGCCATTGACCCCAGACCCACTGCCACGACAACCAAAGCTGCACTGCACAGTTTCACCGCCAACCGATTTACGATACTCATACTTTTCTCCTACACCCGAAGTGTCAACCCGTCCGCCAGTGAATTCCGGTAAGCCATTAGCGCGGGTATCACAGCTACCAGTAAGGCAGCTGTTAAAATAGCGATCAGTAAACCCAGTTCCTTGAGATCCGGGGGTGCAACGGAGAGATATAAACCAAATCTCTCTTCTACCGCTGAACCTACCAGCGCCAATACGCCATACAATAGGGCCAGCCCCAGCACAATTCCACCCAGCGTGACCATTAATGCCTCGCCTATCAGCAATGAGAACACGTGCAGTGGTCTTGCGCCGCAGGATCGTAGAATTGCCATTTCCCGACGTCGCTCATTTAAGCTGGCCAGGATAACGCTAAGCATTCCGATGAGCCCGGTAACCACAACACACAATGAAATTGCAAACAATGCTTTCTCTACGACGCTCAGCATTCGCCAGAGTTCCTGAAGTGCAACGCCGGGCAGTATGGCCATTAACGGCTCTTCGCGGTAATCATTCACCGCCCGTTGCAGCTTGAACAGACCAAGCTTCGATTTAACCCCGACCAGAAAGGCAGTTATCGCAGCAGGCTCGAGTTCCATTTTGCGCACCTGTTCGGCAGTTACCTGGCTTTTTTTGCTGATGGTGCCGGTTTCCCAGCCAACATGAATTGCCTCTATGGCTTCCAGGCTGACATGGACGGTTCTGTCTACCGGGGTGCCGGTTCGCTCGAGAATGCCGGAGACGATAAACGGCTTGTCTTTATGTTGAGCGAAACTGGTCGCACCGGTGCCGTGCGCAATAATAATTTCGGATCCAAGTTCATAGCCCAGCTTTTGCGCTACTTCATAACCGATCACGGCTTCAAAAAGATCTTCGTAAACCGCGCCCCGCGACAGGCTGAGCGGCTTTTTGCGACCGTAGCGAAAACGTTCAAAGTAATTGCGAGAGGTACCCAGCACCGCATATCCACGATGCGAATCACCAAGCGACATCGGCACCGACCATTCGATAGTCGGATCGGAGGCGATATCCTGATAACTCTGCCAGGTGATGTTGTTAGTCGCGTTACCCATCCGAAAAACGGAATACAACAATAACTGCAACTGGCCGGTTCGCGCCCCGACGATTAGATCCGTCCCCGATATCGTGTTATTAAACCCTGCCTGTGCACCGGATCTGATTCGCTCGACACCAACGAGCAGCGCGACGCTAAGCGCAATCGCGATAACGGTCAGAAAAACGGTAAATTTTCTATTCAGCAAACTGGCCCAGGCCAGTGGAAGTATCTTCACTGTGCTACCCCGGCTTGATTAATCTCTTTAAGGTTAACAGTACGGGCAAACTGTCCCGCCAGGGCAGCGTCATGGCTGACGAACAACACAGTGGCATCTGTTCGATCACACTCTTCAAAGAGCAACTGTAGAAAGCTTACCCGTGCGTCTGCATCGAGTGCGGATGTTGGCTCATCGGCAATAATCAGCCCGGGACTGCCAATCAGCGCCCGGGCAGCCGCCACGCGTTGTTGCTGACCAACACTGAGCGCGCCGGATGATCTGCGATTCAGTTCAGCGCCGAGTCCCAACTGCGATAACAAACGCTCTGCTTCGCGTTTGATTGACCGGCTGGCGCCGGCATTGTGCCGTCGCTTGTCGGAGAAACGACAGGGTAACAAAACATTTTGTACCGGTGATAGATAGGGAATCAAATTGAACATCTGAAATATAAAACCAATCTCATCCACCCGGAACTGATCTCTCTTTGCACCGGTTAATGAAGAGACTTCAATATCATTAATAACTATTTTTCCGGATGTCGGAGGAACAACCCCGCCGAGCAGGCTCAGCAGGGTTGTTTTTCCACTACCGGAGGGACCTTGTACAAAAACATGCTCACCTTTGCCGACATTAAATTGATCGACACTCAGTACAGGTGGTGCTTTTTTAACCCAACTGAACCGCAGGTCTTGCACATCAATCACGTCAAAGGCTCCCGGTAGTTATCGTGATGCATCAAAGTGCAATTTCAAACTGATCAGATGACAGCTCAAAAGAGGACTGTGAATCGTCGGTGGCTAGAGACACATCGATCTCTTCAAAGCCGGAGAATGTATCAAAAAGCATGACCTGTATCGATTTAAGCTCATCAGGATTGGCACAGTTGAAAGACCAGGTCACGTGAAACTCACTGTGTACGTTATCTGAGTGAGCATCGTGATCATGGTCGTCGTGCTTTTCCTCGGCGTCGTGGTCATGGTCATCATGCTTTTCATCTGCATCATGATCGTCGTGGTCATCGTGCTTTTCGTCAGCATCATGATCGTCGTGGTCGTCGTGCTTTTCGTCAGCATCATGATCGTCGTGGTCATCATGCTTTTCGTCAGCATCATGATCGTCGTGGTCGTCGTGCCCATCTGCATCCTGCAGCAAACTCGACTCAACCTCGGCGCTCAGCAGACTGCACTCTGCGCCTGCACTGAAAATGAATAACTGCTCACCGCTGGAAAGTGTTTCTACGGCTTGAGTGATAGCCATTCTGTCTTCGTTATTCCCGGGCGCATGTTCAAAGCCAACAACATTGGCGGCGGGAGAAATGAGCTCTGCCAATACCTCACTGCCGGATAAAGCCATGTTGATTTGTGCATGGCCATGCTCGTGCGAATCGAGCTGCCGCTCGGTGGCCGCCATTGCCGGCAGCGCCGATAAGGTCAGGGTAAAAAGCGCAACAGTACCTGCGCTGTAAAGTTTGTGATCAACCATATTAATTCCTCAGAGTCTATGTGGGCTAGATCCCGGAGCAGAACCATTCGACCTGCACAGTTGGCTGGTGCACAACATGAACACCAGCAACACGGGCTACTCCACATCGACTCCACAATTTTATTAGTGTGTTCAGGACAGCATCAAGGCGATCCGGCGGCTTCTCAGTCGGATCGTCGGCTGTACAAATTGTAGGTCATTGCGGAAACCGCACCTTCGCTAACAGGCATTCAATACCGGATTAACGATGAATGCAGCCTGATGAATGCGGCGGTGCCCGGCAGAAATAGGCGGGAATGAGCGCTGCCTTCACACGGCAGGGTTTTAGAGCCAACCCAACAACCATCGAATGGTCGTCGGCAAGGCCTGCGGCATGGTGCTGACTCACACCAAATTCAGGCAGCAACACATCGAGAGTGCACATGAGCTCTGGACCATGATCATGTGCGGCGTGCGCGGTGTCGTGCCACAGCACATTTCCCTGCAGCCACAGCACCGCACCCAGCACGATGCAGGCAATATTGCTCCGCCACCGGCCGGCCAGCCCGACTCGAGATTTTACTGCCTGATCGACACCCATGACGCTACGATACAACATATCATTTGTGCTGACCACAACGACAATGCCCATACAATCGAAATAAGTTGTTTAAGCAAGTCCGGTGCAATTCGATTCATTAACTACCGGGGCTGCAGACGAGTCGTTTGTCGGGCAAGCCTGAAAATGCGCGACTGTGTGGAGAAAATCGGTGATCCTGAGGGGCTCAGACAGGTCGCCCCCCCGCCGGCTGGCGCTGTCTCGCAACCGACACACTCAATCAGCACCGACCTTGGCCAAGTAAACACAACTTCCGTGCTTTGGCGAGTTACCGGCTGATTGGGCATTGCCGCGCGCTGACAAGAAATTGTACAGCGACTAGCCGTTACATCGTAAATACCGCTTATCACTACCGGCAACAGTCAGCAGCGCCGTCTGACTGACAGATACAACCACGGCACTACGCAGCAGCCGACAATTCCTGAGCAGTCAGTTTAATTTGAATACCGAACGGGTCGAGGGCCTGCGAGCCGGCTCTGGTACTGTCTGCAACAAGCAGCTCCAGTTCACGCAAACCTCTTGCCCCGACCGGTTGACGCTTCGAGCCACGACTGTTCCAAATGTTTCCGGCAAGCTGGTGATGATAGCCACCCGATCCGTAGAAGCTTGCAGACCCCATAAATGCGGTGCGCTCAAAACCGAGCTGATCACAATAGAACTCATCGGCCACACCGACTTCTCCGACCTGCAGGTGTACATGGCCTATCGCCGAACCTTCGGGCACAGCCTGCCATACTACGTGACTGGCAGTCTGCTGTAGCTCGGCCATATCCAGTGGAAGCGTATCCAGCCTGATTCTGCCATTGTCGTAGTGCCACAGCGAACGATCGCGATCTACATACATCTCTATGCCGTTGCCCTCGGGATCGGTGAGGTATACCGCCTCACTGACCAGATGATCCGCTGCGCCGTCCAGCGACACCTGCATACCGGCAGCATGATTCAACCAGCTGCCAAGGGATTGTCGATCGGGCAACACGAAAGCCGTGTGAAACAACCCGGGCTGTTCAGGTGCAGAAACAGCAGCGCGGTCTTCAATAAGTCTCAGCAGGGTTTTGTGCCCGACACCCAGCTCACACTGGGTACGCGAACCGGATTGCTCCTGGAGTCCGATTACATCACGATAAAAATCCCGCAGGGGATTCAACTCATTTACTGCAAGTGTCACTGTACCGACCTCGATAGGGCCGTCACTGGAAGCCATAACCATCAATCCTGAATTAAGCTGGAGAGACTCGAGCAGTGAACTGTCCGGGTGAACTCCCCTGATGGGCTAAGCTTATTAACGACAGGAGGCTGCTTCAAGATTCAAAAAACAGAACACTGAGTTCGCAGCGTAACTACCTAAAAACCGCCTCCTGTTGCACCAGCAACAATTTATTACCCGCCAATTAATATTTTCATCTTCCGGTAAGCTCACATTCCGCTCTTGCGGCCGGGTGCTCATTTCGAATCCGGCAGCATGGCACTGCTTTGTTTGTTCGACCTGATCCAACGCCAGGCAATACTAGCATTCAGAAGCGCAATGTCGTGGCGGTTACAACGCTACCCCGGTAAGTCTGCGGTTGTACAACTGGAATATTTGCATATGCACAACCACTTATCCCGATAGTCTTCACTATTATTTCCCTGAAGATTTCCGCTCGCGACAACGTTCATAAATACCGGAAAAACGATTCGCTGATCAGCTCCGGCATCCGCTAACGCCACTTCAGCCAGGTAAAGCTTTCCATCCTCAACCTGCAACTTCAGCATCTTCGCCATCGTTTATAAGTTACGTTGCAGCGTAATAAGCGTTCATCTTCAACATCAAACATTACAACATTTCGCCAGTGGCAATCATCGAAGATCAGCAGTCGTTTCACTGGCGCGCTCATCGATCAGAAACAGCGTTCCATTACCCTATTATTAAAATCAGCGGAACTTTTACAACAATGAAAAATATTCTAGCCAATCTGCAATCCACGCTGGGTGGAAATAAAGAAACGGCAACAATACTGAGAGTTGGTCTGGGCCTGGTGTTTATCATTGGAGGTTGCAGCAAGTTATCTCAACTGCTGGATTCCGAACGCATGGCTGGCATCGTTGCCAGCTATACCGGTGGCAAAGGCTATATTAACGACTTTTTCCTAAGCTATTTATTTTCCGAAGGCTCCTGGATTACACCCTGGGGGTTTCTCACCACGCTCTCAAGCTTTGAACTGTTCAGCGGTATTGCACTGGTGGCGGGCTTGATGGTACGTCCGCTGGCGTTGGTGTACGCTTTTCTATTATGGACTTTTGTCTTTTCGCTACCTGTTGTGACGACTCCGGGTGTCGACACATCGGTTGCCACCTACACATCACCCGCTATGTTTGTGCAAATACGCGATATAGCATTATCAGGCTTTATGTTTGTATTGCTAATAATGGGGTCAGGTAAATTCAGCCTGGACAGCAAGCTTCTGACCAACGGCGTGAATAGTGATAATGTCAATTGGAATCATCTCGGACTGTTGTTACGCCTGTCTTTAGCCGCACCATTAGTTATCGGCGGCATGTTTGGTCAATTCGCCAACATATCTACTTATGCCACCGCACAGCCGATATTGTTCGCACTTGGCATTTTACTCATTGCAGGCGTTAAAGTACGCGAGGCCGCAGCGATTACTTTTATGGTAATGCTGTGGTTTATCGGCACTAAAGTCAGCTTAGATAAAACCCTGATCGCGAATCTTAACGGTTTCAAGCGTGAATTTGCGATGCTTGCAGTGAGCTTGATACTCACCTCTCGCGGTGCAGGTACTGCTTACACACCTGCAGACGTCATACATCGCATCAAATACTCCTTCGGTAAAAACGCAGTACCGGCAAGCTAACGGTTGGATTAAACCTGCAGGGCAACGGGTTCACCACGGATTATGAATCATCGGTTGTTCCTGTGCTATTGGCCTTGCTTTTAGTGCTACAAGTGCGAAGCGCTTCACCATCAGGTGAAGCGCGACCTAGCGCTGAACAAGCAATGCGTCAGAGACATCCGATCAAAAGCATCAATCGTTTAAGAACACAAACCCAAATAGCTCAATCAACACCAGGTGCACTTAGCGACCCTCGAATCACTATTTCGGTTTCAAATTCAACACTCGCTGGCATCTGTTTATTCTCAAGATATTCCATCAACAAACCGGCGGCGGATTTCCCCATATTGAGTTGTGGCACACGCACCGTGGTAAGCGGCGGATCTACCGCTGTCGCGAGATTAATATCGTCGAAACCAGTCACCGATAGCGCTGCGGGTACATTAATACCTATTGCTTTGGCCCTATTCAACACACCGGCGGCGATGACATCGTTGCCACAGATGATCACAGTGGGCTTTGATCCTTCAGCGATGACACGATCAAAGGCAGCCGCCCCTGCCGACAGTGAATACTCGGCCTCAACCAGCGCCACTAAATCCACCCCGCGTTGCTCACTGACAGCCTGCTTAACACCGGCAATGCGATTACTGGCTCTGTCGTTTCCAGCAGATACACCACCAATCAGCGCGATACGTTTATGTCCGGCGTTGATGACTGCGCGCGTTAAATTGCGCGCCGCCTTTTTATTGTCGAAACCGGCGTACAACTGCCCTTTCGTTTTTTTATAACACCAGGAGATCACGTACGGCACATTGCGCGCCTGTAAATACTCAAGCGTTGATCTCGGGCGATCCGAGCCAATCAGCAACAAACCGTCGGCACCATGGGCTAGCAGCGATTGTATTTGTCGAAACTCACTGTCGCTGTTATAGCCGGAACTCGCCACCAGCAGCAGCACACCCGACTCTGCCAGTGCTTCCTGAAATGCCTGCAGTCCACTGGCAAACATCGCATTTGCCATGGTCGGGATAATCGCCCCGATAATATTGCTTTTATTGGTGGCCAGTACTTTGGCACTGAAATTCGGTGTATACGCCAGTTTATCGATGGCCTGCTGTATCCGATCACGGGTGGCCCGGGCTACCTTATCGGGTTCGTTTATAGATCGCGATATCGTTGCGGTTGACACGTTCGCCAGCGCCGCCACATCCTCAAGCGTGGGCTTGGATCTTTTGTTTGTCTGTTGGGGTGTTGCCGGGGCCATCAATATTCGCCGGAAATGTAAGCGCTTGCATTTACTATAACACCACTCTAGACTTCGCCGCATCCTGTGATTAATCGGTTGCGTGATAAGGGTTCGCCTGCGACCCCACAGCGCAGGTGAAACCACAGCAAAAGCAGATACCTGCGCGGATCAAACAACCACTGGCAGCCAATTCCGACTGCCGGGCAACAGCAAACGAGGCCGGGGAATATGGCACGCAACTACCTCAAAAAGGCGACTAAAACATCGACAACCGATGCCACTGACGTCACCGACACGGTAAAGAATATCCTCGATGATATTAAGTCAGGTGGAGATCAAACGGCACTCGACTACGCCGCCAAATTTGACAAATACGATGGCAATATCCTGCTCACTGAAGCAGAAATAGATGCAGCCTGCGACGCGGTGCCCGACAAACTCAAAGCAGATATCGCATTCGCCCATGACAATGTAAAACGCTTTGCAGAAGTACAAAAACAAACCATGCAAAGTGTAGAGCTGGAAGTTGTACCCGGCTTTACCCTCGGTCAGAAGTGCATCCCCTGCCAGGCAGTGGGTTGTTATGTCCCCGGTGGCAGATACAGCCACATAGCCAGCGCCATCATGACGGTCACCACAGCCAAAACCGCCGGATGCGAGCACATCGTTGCCTGCTCTCCGCCACGCCCGAATGAGGGGGTTGCACCGGCTATTGTCTACGCCGCCAAACTCTGTGGTGCAGACAAGATCATGGCCATGGGCGGTGTGCAGGCCATTGCCTCCATGACCAACGGACTCTTCGGCTTACCTAAAGCAGATATCCTCGTCGGGCCCGGCAATCAATTTGTTGCAGAGGCAAAGCGTATACTCTACGGCACGGTAGGTATAGATATGATCGCAGGCCCCACTGACAGCTTGATACTCGCTGACGATACCGCCGATGCACATATCGTTGCCACCGACCTCGTCAGTCAGGCCGAACACGGTTATAACTCACCGGTATGGCTGGTGACCACGGAAACTGACCTGGCCGAAAAGGTCATTGAACTTGTCCCCGGGCTTATCGCAGATCTGCCGGAACTCAACCGCAAAAATGCAGAGGCAGCCTGGCGTGACTTCGCAGAGGTTATTGTTTGCGATGATCGCGAAGAAATGGCGACCACCTCCGATGAATATGCACCGGAACATCTGACTGTGCAATGCAGCGATACCGCCTGGTGGCGTGATCGCCTCAAGTGCTACGGCTCACTGTTTCTGGGAGAAGAGACGACAGTTTCCTACGGTGACAAAGCCTCTGGTACCAACCATGTTTTACCCACCTCGCGTTCAGCGAAATACACCGGCGGTTTGTCGGTACACAAATATATGAAAATTGTCACCTGGCAGGAAGCCACCCGCGAAGGCTCTAAAGACGTTGCCATTGCGACGGCCCGCATATCACGACTGGAAGGCATGGAAGGCCATGCCCGTGCAGCAGATGTGCGACTGGCCAAATATTTCCCGGGTGAAAACTTCGACCTGGAAGCATGAACGTAAATACCACTGCTCACGTTTGTGACCGGTACCCATACTCAATTAGCAGGAGAACACTGTGTCAGTAAACGATAAGATCGTCTCCGATCTGGTCGACAACGATATTAGCTTTGTCACCACCGTGCCTTGCAAGCAATTGGCAGGCGTTATTGATGCCATCGATGCTCATCAGGATATCATGCATGTACCTTCCAACAAGGAAGATGAAGGCATGGGGTTATGCGCCGGTGCTTTTATGGGGGGCAAGCGCTCAGCCATCATCATGCAGAATACCGCGATCGGCGTCACCGTAAACACCCTGGCGACACTCGTACAGTATTACCGCATGCCGTTGCCGATGTTAATCAGCTACCGGGGTGAGCTTGGCGAGCCGGTTGCCTGTCAGGTGGAAATGGCAGTCCATACCAAAGCAATTCTGGCACAAATGAATATTCCGACTTACCATTTTCACCATGAAGATGACGTCAACGAGCTCGACAAAATTCTCAAGTATACCTACATGTGTAACAAGCCGGTCGCCATTCTGACCGACGCTTCATTCTGGAAGGGGTATTAAGATGATACGTTCAGACGTTTTGAAAGACATCGCACCGGTCATTGCAGAGCACCTGGTCGTTTGTAACATCGGTCTGCCCTCTCAGGAACTTCACCTGATCGACGATCAGCCGACCAACTTTTATATGCTTGGCACCATGGGTCTGTCATCGTCAATCGGTCTTGGACTGGCGTTGGCACAGAATAAAAAAGTTATCTCGATTGACGGGGACGGTTCGGTACTGACTAACTTCGGCACACTACCTACTATCGCCAATAACGCGGCCAGTAACTACATACTGTTGATTATCGACAATGGCAGCTACGGTTCCACCGGTGACCAACCGACCTATGCCGGCAGAAAAACCTCGTTGACCAAAGTCGCACAAGCCTGCGGCTGCGACAACGTGGTTGAGTGTAAAGCCGAAGACACGAAAGCTGAAATAGAAAAAGCACTGGCAGGTGATGAGATGACCATTATCGTGTGCAAGTGTGAGTCAGGCAATATTCCAGTGCCGGTTATCACCATGGACCCGGTAGTGATTCGCCAGCGGTTTATGGATGCAGTTGCCTCCTGAAGTCCTTTGCCGGACAGCACTGAGCATTTGTTGATCACTGCCGCCGAACGCTGATCAACACGCCGGGTACAATCTGTATCCGGCCCCTGCCCCGTTTTACTCTCCTCCGATTACCCCACCCCGATAAAGTTGTCGCAACCTTTTATCTAAGCGCCAGGTGGCATGGACCGCCATACGTGCCAGCGGGGACAGGTCGGCTTATACAGCACACGCTCAACAGTCAGATTGCAACACCACGGCAGCCACCTTTACTGTTCGAATTCAGGTTTGAAAGAACACCTGCCAGTGGCATCCTCCCGAATACGGACAGGTGGGAATGTAGTATGCTCAAAGCAGAATATGCTTCCAGTAAGACACTGCCCGGCGAGAATCAGAATGACCACTTTCAAACCAACCAGTACGCACTGGGGGCACTACCGGGTGAACACCCGCAACGGTGTACTGTCCGAGGTGCTGGCAAACAGTGCCGATTCCAATCCTTCACCTATTGCACAGTCGCTGCTGGATTCGCACCACAGTGGTTGCCGCGTACCTGCACCTCATATTCGCGCCAGCTACCTGAAAGCACCACATCGCAACAGCGGCTCGCTGCGTGGCGCAGAACCTTTTGTACAGGTGCCATGGGATGAAGCGCTGGACATTGCATCGGATGCGTTACTACGCACCATCGACAGCCATGGCAATGAGGCAATTTACGGTGGCTCATACGGCTGGTCCAGCGCCGGTCGTTTTCACCATGCACAAAGCCAGTTGAAGCGATTCCTGAATCAGATCGGTGGCTGCACGTATTCTGTTCAAAACTACTCATTCGCCACTGCGCAGGTCATCCTGCCGCGGATCATCGGCATGGACGCCACAGCCATCATGTTACAGGCCCCGACTATCGAAGATATCTGCACCCACTGCAAGCTGATGGTTTGCTTCGGTGGTATCAGTATGAAGAACACTCAAATCAACCAGGGTGGCATCGCCAATCACAGTGCTGAAGATGATCTGAAAAAAGTAAAAAACGCCGGTGTAGATTTGGTATTGGTCAGTCCGGTGCGCAATGACGTTGCCGGTTTTATGGACGCGCAATGGATGGCTGTCAGGCCCAATGCAGACGCTGCCCTGATGCTTGCGCTGGCACATACACTCTACACAGAGAACCTTTACGATAAAGACTTTATAAGCCGCTACACATCGGGGTTCGAAAAATTTGCCCCCTACCTGACCGGTGCAACAGATGGTGTGGCCAAAGATGCACAATGGGCTTCACAGTTGTGCGATATCAACGCAGAAGCAATAGTCACTCTGGCAAGACGTATGGCGGCAGAACCCTGCCTGTTGTCCATCAGCTGGTCACTGCAACGCACTGAACATGGCGATCAACCCTACTGGCTGATTACCGTGCTCGGCGCAATGCTCGGCAATATTGGTCTGCCGGGACAGGGCGTTGGTTACGGTTACGGTTGTATTCATAATTTCGGTTTTATCGATCGCCACCGCCCACCTTTTAAGTTTGGTGAACTCCCTCAGGGCAAAAACCCGGTCAGCACCTACATTCCGGTTGCCCGTGTCGCAGATATGCTGCTGAATCCGGGGACACAGTTCCAGTTCAATGGCGAGGCCCTGGAATACCCAGATATCAAACTGGTGTACTGGTGTGGCGGTAACCCGTTCCACCACCATCAGGACCTGAATCGACTGCGACAGGCTTTCAGCAAGCCGGACACTATTATTGTTAATGAGCCCTTCTGGACCGCCACGGCAAGACAGGCAGACATCGTATTTCCATCGACGATACCGCTGGAGCGTGAAGATTTTGCCTGTGGTACAGCAGATCTGGTCGCATCACCGATGCACCAGGCATTAGCACCGTATGCACAAAGCAGGGACGATTATGCCATTTTCTCGGGCATGGCTGAGCGCATGGGCATAGGAGAACAATTCACTGAAAACCGCACTCCCGAACAGTGGGTCAGACAACTCTGGCAAACCAGTATAGACCGCGCGCGCGAGGTAAATGTCACACTACCCTCCTTTGAAGCGTTCTGGGAGTCGGATCTTTTCGAATTAAACCGCGACGAAATCGAACCTGTCGAATTTGCCTTTGAAAGATTTCGTATGGACCCGGAAGGCGAACCGCTGGATACCCCGTCAGGCAAGATCGAAATCTTTTCTGTGCCTATCGATTCATTTCAGTTGCACAATTGTGCCGGTCACCCGAAGTGGTTTGATAAAACCGAATTTCTCGGCAGCCCACGTGCTCAAGAGTATCCGCTGGCTTTAAACTCCAATCAACCGGTGACCCGACTACACAGCCAGTACGATTTCGGCAGAACAAGCCTGCGTGGTAAAAGAAACCAACGCGAAGTGGTATTGTTTAATCCAACAGATGCAAAGGCACGCAATATTAACGAAGGCGATGCTGTACGCATATTTAACGACCGCGGCGCCACCCTTGCGAGCGCGTCGATCACCGATGCAGTGAGAACAGGGGTGATCGTACTGCCAACCGGCGCCTGGTATGACCCGCAAGATCCCGGTGCTTCAAACAGTCTTGACGTTCACGGCAACCCGAATGTACTGACCCGTGATGCGGGATCCTCAGAGCTGGCACAGGGTACCAGTGCGCACAGCACGCTGGTGCAGGCTGAGCGCTACACACAACCTCTACCACCGGTAAAAGTCTTCGAGCAGCCACCCACCATAACACGTGACGTGGGACAGGCAGCAAAGTAACCGGAGCTATACGAACTATAAACGGATAGGCCATTCGATTTTTTTGCACTCTCTGCAGTCGTGCGATACCGGTGATGCAGAGGTTGAATACCTGTTAGCGCGAGCATGCCGCCACTGTTAACACAAAACAGGCGGCGTATTTTTACTGCTATGGCGCTTTTACCTACCCCTGGAAAACCATGAACCCTGTCCGTGGCATCACGTTAAAAATTCTCTCTGTCATTATATTTGTCACGATGTTCGGCTTTATCAAAGCAACCTCACAGGAGGTGCCTGCCGGTGAAGCGGTGTTTTTTCGTTCGCTCTTCGCCATTCCTGTGTTATTGCTTTGGTTGATTGCCAGAGGAGATTTTCCGGGTAAGCTGAAAGCAAAAGATCCGATGGGACATGTGTGGCGGGGCCTGATGGGCACCTGCGCGATGGCAGCGGGTTTTTTAGCAATCGGCCTGCTGCCATTGCCAGAGGTTGTCGCAATCGGTTATGCCGCACCTCTAATGGTCACCATGCTTGCGGCTATGTTTCTCGGAGAGAAAATCCGACTGGTACGATTGTCAGCGCTGCTGCTCGGGATGTTTGGAGTTATGCTCATTCTTTCACCCAGGCTTACGGTACTGGACTCGGAAGTCACCACCCGACTGCAAACTATCGGCGCACTTGCCGCCCTGATGGCTGCCATGTTTTCTGCGCTGGCACAGGTTTTTGCCCGCAAGCTGGTGGCCACCGAGACCACTGGCTCTATTGTTTTCTACTTTTCTGTGATGTCGACTACGCTTGCGCTGCTCACACTACCTTTCGGCTGGGCAGTGCCCTCTTTAAAAGCCACACTGTTATTGATCACTGCCGGCTTGCTCGGCGGCGTCGGACAGATCTTACTGACTGAAAGCTATCGCTACGCCGAAGTGGCTGTTATTGCACCATTTGAGTATTGTTCAATTATCCTGGCGCTTCTGGTGGGCTACTTTGTGTTCGATGAATATCCGACAACCATCATGATGGCGGGTGTGGCGCTGATAGTCACGGCCGGCATAATTATCATCGAGAGGGAACGCAGACTTGGTATAAAACGAACGGGCAAAGCGCGTAGCACCGTACCCAATCAAGGCTAGGTATCTACACGGCAGAATCCTTTCGTGAAAAGTTATGCTGAATGGATGACGGGCTGAATATCCAACACCATCATGTCCGACAAACTGACACGTTAATGCAAGCGTTTGATTGCATGTTCAGTTGAATTTTCATGGCTTTGCTGCGTAATAGACGTGTTTCCAGCTTTCCATTCATCACCGATAATCGGGTCATCTTTTTCAAACTCTTCTGCCTCTTCCAGTTCCCAGGAGTAAACCCTGCGCTCTGGCATCGGGTCCCGCCGGCTGAACAGTAATGCGCAAACGCCGCCGCTTATCGCACCGAAAAAGTGGTATTCAAATGAAATGCCGGGTTCCTGTGGAAATATTGTCCACAGCATAGTGCCATACATAAAGAAGGCCACCATGAGTAAAGCACTGGAGCGTTTATCACGCCTGAGGATTCCAGCTATAAACAGGAAAAAGAACAAACCATGGGACAGCCCGCTGGCGCCGATGTGATAGCTGGAACGGGCAAACAGCCACACACCTGCACCCGATACAAGCCACACGATCAATATCACCCACCATCGGGATTTCGGGTAACCGTAGACCAGCATACTTCCCAACAGCAACACAGGCAGCGTATTGCTGAGAAGGTGTGCCCATGAACCATGAATTAACGGTGCGACAATAATACCCATCGCTCCACTGAGGCTCTGTGGATAAACGCCCATCCCGCTGAGGCCTACACCGGACACAGACTCTGCAAGGCGGATAATCCAAAGCAAAAGCACGAATAACGCAGCCAGTGAAATACTGAATTGCAAAGACGGGTTTTTATCCATTCAGCGGATTTTGGGGCTGACTGACTTTTTTAAAGAGCCGACCCGCTGCTTTTACACAAAACCTTCTAAAAACCGGATGCAGTCGCACCATCCGATTTCCACAGCCGAATTTGTACTATTGCCCTATGTACAAAAGATACCCCGATGCACTTTCACAGGCATTTCACCACCGGCACAGCAGAGCATATAAAGGCCTGTTGCCGATTCGAATGCAGGCCACCACGTACCTGCTTAAGCCGGGTATTATTATCTGAATGGCTGCTAAAAAGTCCTGAGCAATACTTCGGACAATCTTGTGCGGATAATTGCACCCCGGCCAACGATACCATTCGCAAAAAAATCCACAGTGATCACAGACACTTTTAATCAATCTGCCTCAGATCTGCAGCGGTGTGAGCGATCTGCCCGTGTCGCACTTCGGTGATAGAAGCGGAGCGTAAGCTGCTTTTGTGCTTATACGTCTGAAAAGCCGGCGACTCTGTGTGGTCCCATCGGCGCCACCAAACAGTAGAAATACACAACAGGTTATGCCAAACAAGTGAACTGAGTATTACTGAAAACAGAACAAATTTACCAGCCCGAATCTATTACTGTAGACGACTATTATGTCAGGAGACTGCAGAACACGCTCTTGTTCTGTGTAATAGAAAAATGATCGAAAAACTTCGCAGTATGGCCATATTTGCGACAGTAGTTGATCACAGTACTTTTCGCGCCGCTGCTCAGCATCTTGGTATTGCACCTTCTCGCGCCAGTCAGGCAGTTTCCGCGTTGGAAAAGGACCTTGGTGTGACACTGCTTTACCGCACCACCAGACAACTTTCCCTGTCCCGGGAAGGGCACCTGCTCTATGCAAGGGTGCAGGAAATGCTTGAATCCGCAGAAGAGGGGCTTGATCAGATCAGTCAGTTGTCAACACGGGCGTCCGGAGAACTGCGTGTCACTGCACCGGAGTTTGTAAACCAAAGCAGTATGATGGACGTCTTTTCCGAATTTTCCAATCAGAATCCGAATATCACTATCCGTTTCAACTTTTCTGACAGCCCCTGTGATCTCATCAAAGAGGGTTATGATCTCGCGATCAGAGCGGACATTCTCAAACCCGGTGGCTTAATGACAAGCACACTGGGACAGACGAACCGCTTACTGGTTGCAAGCCCGGATTATGTGGCATCACAACAGCAGGCTTGCACACCGAAAGACATCGAAAAATGGGACTGGCTTGCGTTTTCGTTGTACCACCACAAACCACAGTTTATTTCAGCCCAGGGAGATCTGATCACCATTTCTTATAAGCCTCGCATAGAAGTCGATTCGATTTGCGCACTCTATGAGCTCGCAGTACGAGGCATGGGAATAACTGCACTGCCTGAACAGCTTGCACAACGAGGGATTGCCAATAACACACTGGTGCAAATCATCCCCGAATGGTCCCTGCCATCGTTAACATATCATGCAGTGTGGCCGGATAAATCGCGACGCATCAACCTGACGATGAAACTGGTGAGATTTCTCACGTCGCACTGCAACAGAGGATGAAGAGCTTACCCGCGTCAATATCTGCATGACCCGGCCCCCATCCGCATTAACAATTTACGCACCGGAACGTTCACTGACAGACAACAAGCTGAAATGATCAAAGGCAAACCAACGACTGTTAAGGCACAGCTAAACACAGCAGCGGATATCGCCCTGGCCGGAACCAACGACTATCAAAAAGGCAGTTGAAAAACTATTACGCCAGTTATTTCGTTGGGTCTGAAAGCGTTAAATTCACCCTTGAACGCCAGCCCGGTCAAAGTGCTCATTGATAGCCGATAAACTGCGCTTTTTCGGTTGCCCTTGTACAGCGGTCAGTGGCCTTCTCAGACCATCGCTCATCACGTTTTTCAACATCCTGCTAAGCAAACACTTTCTTCACATTCATGAAAAGAGATTAAATTTTACTCACTCACTGACCATGAGTTGCGCCGCTACCTGCCGGTCTTTTAAAAATCTATCAAACGAATATGTGCAATGACTATGTCGTTTAAGTGCGGGGTTTCACAGACCTGACAGCGTTTGATGCCTTGCCGGGTATGCTGATTTACCGGCTGTTCACTCGGTACATAGATGTTTT
>JAHDHK010000107.1 GCA_020631335.1 Chromatiales bacterium | reverse complement strand
GAACCAGCCCGAATAGTTCTCCACCGTTGAACAATTTGTCGTAGTCCCAGCGATCCATCACCCTGTTTACCGGGTTAAAATACTTGGGGTGCATACATTGCAGAGTATTGAGCCAAAAGGCAGTTCGTGCCAGATCTATCGTGGATACACCAATGCCGATGTCATCGTTCTCGTTGCTGTAATCCACCATGCGTGCACTGCGGGTGTTATAGAGAATATTCGGTGCGATATTATTGACCAGATCCACGCTGGACAGGGTCTGTAGCAAAGCCATGATCGAATGATCAAAATCATGCTGTGAGATGAATCCGAAGTCTCTGGCTGCGATAAAGGCAGCGATTGAAGAGCCGGTGTCCCACATTGTGGTTGTTTCCACGCCGTCTACAGAATTTACCAGGCCTGTTTGCGGGTGAAAGTTGTTTTCGAAGTATTGCCACGCCACGCGTGCAACGGCTGTTTCGTCCTGCTCATTGCAATCGTTTCCACAGGATGTTGTATCACCGCCCGACATTGCCATGCCGAGAGCCGGCTCGTGTCCGATGGCGACCAGCTGCCGTTCCACTGATCGCTCGCCAATGTAAAGGGCCCCCAGAATGACAACTCCGCTCAGGAGAAACACGCAGGCTGCTGCCAACAGGTAGTTGCCGTTTACATTGCTGCTGTTTGTCCGGTGATGTTCCGAAGGTTGTCTGCGGTTGTCGGTTGCAGGCGCAGCAGGGGTGACTTCATCTTCAGTGGTGTTCTCATACAGAAAGCGCTCACGCTCGCGCATGTGCCCGAAGCGATCGGCATCGACTCTTGCTGTCCTGCGGTAACGCGTCATCTTAGTCGTTGTGTGAACCGGTTTGAGTTATCCGTAATTTCGCTCGTAAGACGGCTGGAGTAAGGGAATTTCAACCGACCCACACGTACTGCACTGATCTTGCCGACTCGCGAATTTATCGCCGGTGTAGTGCCAATCCAGTCACAGAGTTTCAACCCAGTTTATCGCCCAGATAACAAAAACCTTTGATGCTGCGTGCTGTGTCGGATAACTGGCGCTCGGTTGGGGGTACGAGACTCAAGTTTGCGGGTAAGTGAACGAAAAACCACCCGACCGTGCAACTCAAATAAAAATGGATTTTAACCGGGAGTGAGAATATGAATTGGGAAGTAGAAGAAAACACCGCATACGTTGTACTTAAGCCTTTGGAAGGAAGGCTCGACTCGGCGCTGGCGCCGAAGTTCAGGGCAGACGTTGCCGAACTCACTGAGAAAGCCAAAAAGACGCTTGTGCTGGACCTCGATAACGTTGAATTTATGGACAGCAGTGGCCTTGGCGCAGTGGTGGGCTGTTACAAGTTAATGCAGAGCATCGGCGGTATGCATGTGTGCAATGTCGGGCCTCAGGTAAAAGATATCTTCAGATTAACGCACATGGACCGTATCTTTGAAGTAAATGACTCTTTCGATGACTGTGTCGAAAAGTTAGCCGCCTAACTCAACGGATTGTGTTATTGGCAGGGTTTGCGTTTATGAAAATAAGATTATCGATCGAGCGGGATCTTGAGCAGATCGGACCGGTTGGAGAATGCCTTAAACAGCTCTGTAGCCTTGGAGATTATCCGGAGATGGCCCGAGTGGAGTTGTTAGTGAGCGAACTCTTAACTAATGTTATCAAGCATTCGGTCCCCGACGAAAACAGCCAGCACGAGTTCCCGGTTGGGCTCACTGTGGTAGCAGATGGCGACAATCTGACGTTGTCGGTCAGTGAAATCGGCAAGCCGATGAGTTGTGATGTAGTAAAAAGCTACACCGATACCCAAATCGAAATGCCAGCCTCCGAAGGCGATGTTTTTGAATTGCCGGAATCCGGTTGGGGGGTGCAACTGATCAAATCAATCTGTAACGATATAAGTTATGAGCGTCTGGATGATTCAAACGTTTTGCATTTATGTTTTGATTTGAAAGCTGCTGCGTAGTTATAACCATTATGGATAACTACTTCACGGCTTTTGAAGACAGAAAACCACCTGAACCGCTCGAAACGAATCCATGGATTCATGCGATCGGACAGATTTTTCTGATCAATGCTCTGGTGCTCGGTGCGTGGTATTTGCACTGGCGCTGGACTGAATCTCTGAATTTCGATGCGCTTTGGTTCTCAGTGCCTCTGGTGCTGGCGGAAACCGGCGCGTACATCGGCCTGATTCTGTTCGTATTTAACATCTGGCGCGTGAAAGATATTGCGCAGAAAGACGCACCCCGATGCATCACGCAGTGCGTGCGTGAGGGAGATGCCCTGCCCAGATCAATCTCGGTCGATGTGTATTTCCCCAGTTACGATGAAGATCCTGATCTGGTTCGTTTGAGCTTGCTCGATGCAAAGAAAATACGCTATCCACACTCAATCGATGTGCGTATCCATGTATTGGACGATGGCAACCGGCCAGCGATGCGTGAACTTGCCGAAGAGTTGGGCTGCAATTATATAACTCGCGACAGCAATATCGGATTCAAGGCAGGGAATCTGCGTAATGCGATGGAGCAGACCTCAGGCGATTTTATTCTGATATGCGATGCCGACACCCGTCCGTTTCCGACAATCCTTGAAAATACACTTGGCTACTTTACCGACCCTGATGTCGCCTGGGTTCAGACTCCTCAGTGGTTTTTTGATTTACCTGAAGGCGAAGAACTGGAGGTTGTCTGGCAACGCCGCCTGGGTTCAACCGGCAGAGTTCTAGCCGGTGCTGTAACCCGTGTTTTCGGCGGTATTCGAGTCGGGCAGGATCCATTCGTTAATGATCCTCAAATGTTCTACGACGTTATTCAGCGTCGACGCAATTGGGCTAACGCATCGTTTTGCTGTGGCGCAGGTTCAGTACACAGAAGAGAGGCAACCATGCAGGCGGCGTTGCGCACATACGGTATCGACATCGTAAACAGTGCTCAAAAGCGCGGCAAAACACTGCAGCTGCTGACGGGCGAGTCGGTCACCGATCCGGATGTGTTGAAACATATCACCACCCAGACAATGATGGACACGGAATTTACCCCCTATAAGTTTCATGTGTCGGAAGATATTTATACCTCGATAGAGCTGCACTCCGACTCGGGGCGTGACTGGAAATCAGTGATGCATCCGCAGGTAGAGTCAAAAATGCTGTCTCCACAGGACTTGCTGACCTGGACTACCCAGAGATTCAAGTATGCCGGTGGAACACTTGATATCGCACTCAATGACCACTTTCTATGGCGTAAGGGGCTAAGCTGGCAGCAGCGTATGATGTATGGCTCCACCGTGTGGTCTTATTTTGGAGCGTTATGGAATATCGTATTTCTGTTCTCACCCATTATCTATCTGTTTCTGGCGGTGGCACCGGTGACGGCGTTCTCGCAAGAGTTTTATAAACACATATTCCCTTTTCTGGTCGCCACAGAACTCGGCATGCTGTTTTCAGTGTGGGGGCTGTCAATGACCAAGTCCAAGTACAGCTATCTGGCGTTTTTTCCGGTCAATCTGCGTGCGCTCTGGACAGTGCTGCGGGGCCGCAAAATCAGTTTTCCAGTAACACCTAAAACGCGCCAGGATGGTACCTATCTGCGACTGGTCTGGCCGCAGCTGTCAGTGTGTGTATTGACTGCAGTGGGCATAGTTTACGCGTGGATATGTTTTGCGACTGGTATTACTGCGTACGGGTTCGACGGATTGTTCCTTAACACCTTTTGGGGGCTGGTCAATATGGCAGCAATGTTAACCATGATTGGAGCTGCTATGTGGAAGCCACCGGCTGAACAAAACGCGTCGGATGAAGAAAATACAGAATCAAGTGAATTGATCAAGCCAGAATTAAGGCGGGCAGCGTGAGCATTAAAGAGAATTTGTTGAAAGCGCGCGGTAGTCTGGTGTTTCTCACCGGATTAACCATCGCGTTCGGTACCGTGTTTACGTTGGAGCAATGGAAGCCTGCCGAGACATCCGTGGTCGCTCCGACTCTGAAGGTTGAGCCTGTGGCTGAAAGTGAATTGAAGCCGTTTGTCAGTCGCGAACTGACTGCCGAGGAGTTCGAGTACGCAAAGATCGCGTGGCAGTATTTTGAATCCAACACCAACCCGCAAACCGGACTTGTGAATTCAGTCGATCAGTACCCGGCATCTACTTTGTGGGATACCTCGTCTTATCTGCTGGGTCTGATTTCGGCACAGCGTCTGGGTATCGTTGATCGGGAAGAATTCGACACCCGGATGTCGCAAGTGCTCGAAACTCTTGCTGGATTACCGCTATTCGATGACAGACTTCCGAACAAGTCATACAGCACCAGTGACGGTGCCATGGTGACGTATGATAATTCAATTTCTGAACGCGGAATTGGCTGGTCGGCAATTGACATTGGTCGCGTGCTGGTGCCTTTTCATGTGCTTGCCTGGCATTACCCTGAGTTTACGGGGTCAGTTAGCGAGATATTAAAACAATGGGAGCTCTCTGCGATTATCGATGATGCGCAGATGATGGGGGCCGCGGTGGACGACAGCGGCAATACGCTCTATTTACAGGAAGGGCGTCTGGGTTATGAGGAATACGCCGCTAAGTCACTGGCACTCACAGGGATGGACTTGTCTTTCGCGCTGGACTACGAGGCGTATCTTGAATTCGTCGAGGTCAGTAATGTCAGGGTAGGAACTGATCTCCGTACTCCGGATAAATTCGACGCGCTGAATATGGTCGTGTCCGAACCTTATGTACTGGACGGTCTAGAGTTCGGTTGGGACCGTTACTCGCGATCGCTGGCGCTCGCGGTGTACAAAGCACAGGAAGCCCGTTACGAAGAGACCGGTATTCTGACCGCGGTCAGTGAAGACAATATTGATCAGGCGCCATACTTTGTATACAACACCGTTTATGCTGCCGGCAAACCGTGGAATGCAGTGACTGAGAGCGGAGAAGATGCCTCTGAATTTCGCAGTGTCAGCACCAAGGCCGTTTTTGGGCTGCACGTCCTGTATGACACGCCCTACACAGAAAAGCTGCTGGATTTGATCAAAACCAATTACGATCCGAAGAAGGGCTGGTACTCCGGTATTTATGAAGCCAGTGGTGAGACGAACACTGCGATTACTGCCAACACCAACGGTATTATTCTCGAATCGCTTCACTACCTGCAGTTCGGCCCGATGTTGCGGCTGACACCACTGCGCACAGCATCTGTCGACGATTAGAAGCGTTCGACCAACGAGGTCAGGTTGACTTTAGTCAGCACTCTGGGCCCGGACTGTTCATTAGGGTCCGGCGTCCAGTGGCGTTCTTATAGATCACCGGGCTGCTAAACAGGTCGGCCATTTCGTCTGAGAACCGTGGCCCGCCACGTGTCGAGGAAGACAGGCCAAAAAGTAACGCCAGACTGTCTTCCGGCGTCCAAGAGTTTCTTCCGGCGTCGAATAGACACACTGCTATTTTGAAAAAGCTGTCAAAAGTATTTTGGAACTGTATACACAGCATATTCGCAAATATTTACCTGTTACCTTAAGCGTAATCCAGGCTAGCGAGGAGCCACAGTCCTTATCCACACAGAATCCGATTGGGGATAATGGCGCTATTCAGGATGCACCTGTTGAGACCACAAAACGGCGAATACAGCCAATAACCCATCTTTGGTGTCGTGTTATAAACTCGCGCAAGGTATTCACGTGGAGCAACTGTGTCCAAGATCATCGATGGCAAGTCCTTTGCCGCTAGTTTAAGAGCCGAGGTCGCTTCAAAAGTGGCCGTGTTGAAAGAGCGCGACGGTATTGTCCCCGGGCTCGCGGTGGTTCTGGTCGGCGAAGATCCGGCCAGCCAGGTTTATGTTCGCAACAAAGGCAAGCAGACTGTTGAAGTAGGCATGCAGAGTTTTGAGCACAAACTGCCCGACACGACCGGGCAGGACGAACTGATGGGGCTCATCGATCAGCTCAACAGTGATGACTCAGTGCACGGTATTCTGGTGCAGTTGCCGCTGCCATCGCAAATAGATGAGAAGGCAGTAATCAACAGAATAAACCCGGATAAAGACGTCGACGGGTTTCACCTGACCAACGTTGGCAGACTCTCGATTGGGGATAATGGCATTGTGCCCTGTACCCCGCTTGGCTGCCTGATGATGATCAAAGATCAACTTGGTGACCTATCAGGTAAGCATGCGGTCGTCGTCGGACGATCAAATATCGTCGGTAAGCCGGTCGCCAACCTGCTGTTACAGGAGAACTGCACAGTAGTAATCACACATTCAAGAACCAAAAATCTGGTTGAAGAGTGTCAGCGCGCCGATATTCTTGTGGCCGCGGTAGGGCGCCCTGAAATGATTACCGGCGAATGGGTAAAACCCGGTGCGACCGTTATTGATGTCGGTATCAACAGAATTGATGCCGGCGACGGGAAGACCCGCCTTGTCGGTGATGTCGACTATGCGTCTGCGGAAGCAGTCGCAGGCAAAATTACGCCTGTCCCCGGTGGGGTTGGGCCAATGACCATTGCCTGTTTGTTGCACAATACTTTGCAGCAGGCCTGTCGAATCAATAATGTCGAGGTGCCTGAATAGCGTTGCGCCAGCCTGTGCCGGCTGATGGTCGGTGATCGCTGATGAGTCCGGGGCTGTGCGGCACCCGGCAGTCAGAGCTTGTGAAAACGCATTTACGAATACGGGTTGTAGCGATTGTCTGGCGTTTTACGAAAGCGTCTGTAATTCCACATGTATTGTGCCGGGGCGATGTCCACGCATTTTTCCACGCACTGATTCAGGGCAGTGCAAGCGATCGTTGGATCTTCATGGGCTATCTGTCCGTCGGCCTCTATATAGTGCAGGCGATAGCCGGCGGCCGAGGGTAGCCTTTCCATCACCGCAAAAATGACCGGCGCACCGGTGCGGCGTGCCAGTGCTGATAAGAAAGTCATTGTGTATGCCGGCACGCCGTAGAACGGAGCGAACACGCCGTGCGCTTCATTCGGCTCCTGATCCGGCAATATGCCAATCATTTCGCCCTTTTTTAACGCTCTGACCAAAGCGGATAAGCCTCTGGCGGTGATCGCATGGCATTTCCCACCGAAGCGCTCCCTAGCGGAAAGAATAAGATCGTTAAGATGAGATTTTTTGTTCGGCCTGTATAAAAAGTGCATTGGATGATCACAGGTCAATCGCATACCGATCAGCTCCCAGGCACCGCTGTGAGGTGCAGCGACAATGACGCCGGATTTTGCGGCAATCGCCTGATCAAGTGCCGAACGATTCACTTCCTCTACGACCAGCGTGCGTATGCGGGCTTCAGGCCAGTACCAGAACGCACTTAATTCTGAGAGATTTTTTCCTGTTTCTCTCATGTTTTCGCGTACCATCTCGGCTCGGTCCCGATCCGACATCGTTGGAAAGCACAGAGACAAATTGCGATCGATGTATTTACTCTGGCGGTTTGGAAACAGGTGTACGGTGCGGCCGAACAGGGAACCGAGCATATGATTTGCCCGAAGCGGTAATGCAGACACGGCACGCAGTGCCAGTTGTGTCAGGTAGGATTTAGTGGTGGAACTCAAGCGGCTGTAAATGAGGCTGTCAGGGATGTGTCGTCGAAGCGGCAGTATAAAGGCTTTATCAGCATCATTCCCTGTTAGAAGGCCGCGGGGTTGGAAAATCGGATCTGATCGTAATAGCGCGGTGTCCTGAAACCCGCCTTTGAGCTCCGTTACAATCCGGGAAATCAGGGCGCCACCCTAATCTTTAAGCAAAAATATAAGAGGCAGCTGTGATTGCACTCATTCAGCGCGTAAGTCAGGCGGGCGTCACCGTGGAAGGTGAGTCTATCGCGGCCATCGGCAAAGGACTGTTGGCTCTGGTGGCTATGCAACCCGGCGACGATGAAGCCACACTGATCGCATTGCTGCGAAAAATCGTGCGTTACCGTGTGTTCTCGGATGACAACGGTAAAATGAACTTGAGCCTGTTCGACATTAACGGTGATCTTTGTCTGGTACCGCAGTTCACACTGGCTGCGGAAACATCGCGAGGTCTGCGGCCGGGTTTCAGCACTGCCGCGCCACCGGCGGAGGGTGAAAGGTTGTTTAATCTGCTGGTGGAACATGCAGGGCAATTGCCCGTTCATGTGCAGACAGGACAATTCGGCGCTGACATGCAGGTGTCATTGATTAACGACGGTCCGGCAACGTTCTGGTTGCAGGAAAACACTACCGCCGAAAAAAAATAGCGCTTGAGTTGCGCATAAAGACCGAATACATCATAAAATATACAGATGAACCCCCGAAAATCGATTGTCTCCAGAAATACCAACGAGACAAAAATTAATATAGAACTCGTACTCGACGGTACCGGCCAGGGCCGATTCGACACCGGTGTGCCCTTTTTTGAGCACATGCTCGATCAGGTTTCACGCCACGGTATGCTGGATCTGTCAGTAAGCTGTGACGGTGATACCCACATTGATGATCACCACACCGTTGAAGACGTAGGTATTGCGCTCGGCCAGGCCTTTGCACAGTCGCTGGGCAATAAAGCGGGCATCAATCGTTATGGTGAAGCAACGGTGCCGCTGGACGAAGCGTTGTCCCGGGTTGTCATCGATTTTTCCGGCAGGCCGGGATTGTACTACCAGTGTGAATTTCACCGGGACAAGGTGGGCCGTTTCGATGTTGAACTGGCATTCGAGTTTTTTAACGGCTTTGCCAACCATGCGATGGCAACGCTGCACATCGATAATTTAAAGGGCCATAATGAACATCACAAACTAGAGACAATGTTCAAGGCTTTTGGACGTGCTCTGCGACAGGCTGTTGCAATAGATGACAGCCTCGATGGCAGGCCTGCTTCAACAAAAGGGGTGCTGTAGCCGCGCGCAGTTGCGCTACGGCAGTTCGGGTGTTGTGGTTGTCCGGCAGGTGCGCACAGAAGCAGACAGCAGCTAATCATCTCAAATGACAAATACACTTCCGGGATTCTGGATATGGTGCTAATGATCGCTTCTTGCCCTGATGTTGTCGCGGGTGCGCCTGTTTTTCACCGGCGCGTGAATTCCATGTTTGCAGGCGCTTAAAGCCATGTCCGAAATCATTGCCATTGTCGACTACGGTATGGGCAATCTGCGCTCTGTAGAAAAAGCCCTAGTGCATGTTGCACCCAGGAGCCGGGTGGTGGTTACAGCTGATGCCAGCACCATCCGCCAGGCCGACAAAATCGTGTTTCCGGGCCAGGGTGCTGCACGTGACTGCATGAAAAATCTGCAACAGGCCGACCTTTGTCAGGTAGTAGCGAATGCCTTCAGTAACAAACCTTTTCTGGGTATCTGTATGGGGTTGCAGGTTCTGTTTGACCGCAGTGATGAAAACGAGGGTATCGATTGTCTGGGTGAGGTGCCAGGGCGCGTCATCGGGTTCCAGCGCGATCACGCACGGCCGCAAATGAAAATTCCGCATATGGGCTGGAATCAGGTGAGTTACCGTGCTGATGAGCAGGTCGAGCATCCGCTATGGCAAAACATTGATCGCGAAGCTTATTTTTACTTTGTACACAGTTACTATGTGTCTCCTGCCGAAGCCCGATGGTGTGAAGCGACCACGGATTATCTGCAGCCGTTTACCAGCGTCATTGCTTGCAATAATGTATTTGCAACACAGTTTCATCCAGAAAAAAGTGCGGACGACGGTCTGCAACTCCTTGCTAACTTTGCCCAGTGGAAACCAACCTGATGTCACAGGCTCTGCAACTTATACCTGCCATCGATCTTAAAGAAGGACAATGCGTCAGGCTGCGTCAGGGCAGGATGGATGACGCCAGCGTATTTTCTGAAGATGTTATTGCGACGGCACAACGCTGGGTAGATGCAGGTGCTACTCGACTGCATATGGTTGATCTGGATGGCGCATTTGCCGGTGAGCCGATGAATGCCCGGGCCGTGGAAGCTGTGTGTAAAGCCTTTCCAGCACTTCCGGTGCAGATAGGTGGCGGCATTCGAACAGACAGCATAGCGGAGCAGTATATTGATGCCGGGGTGAGTTTTATCATCATCGGCACTCAGGCGGTAACAGAGCCCGAGTTTGTGAAGCGCTTATGCAGCAGATTTCCCGGGCAGGTCATGGTCGGACTCGATGCTCGTGACGGTCAGGTTGCCGTCAACGGCTGGGCGGAAGCCTCCGGTATTGATGCAACTGCACTGGCGTCGTCATTTGAAGGGGCCGGAGTGTCCGGCATCGTCTATACCGACATCAGCCGGGATGGCATGATGCAGGGGTTTAACTCAGAAGCGACGGTGGCGTTGGCGCAGTCGATAACCATACCCGTGTACGCATCGGGTGGTGTCAGCAGCTATGCCGATATTGACCGTCTCGCGGCCATAGCATCAACCGGTGTGGCGGGTGCTATTGTCGGTCGTGCTCTATACGAGGGTGCGATAGATCTGGCTGATGCACAGCAGCGCATCGATAAGCAATTGAGTTAGCACTGTGACACTTGCCAAACGACTTATACCCTGCCTGGATGTCGATGCAGGCCGTGTTGTAAAAGGGGTGAATTTTGTCGATATCGTCGATGCCGGTGACCCGGTAGAAGCCGCCAAGCGCTATGGAGATGCGGGCGCTGACGAGCTGACTTTTCTCGACATTACTGCCAGTAGCGATCAGCGCGATACCATTCTCGATGTGGTTGAAGCAGTCGCCGAGCAGGTATTTATCCCGTTGACTGTTGGCGGCGGTATTCGCAGCGTGGACGATATCAGGCGACTACTGAATGCCGGAGCAGATAAGGTCGGAATCAATACCGCAGCGGTGACAAATCCCGGGCTGGTGCGAGAAGCATCACAGTACTTCGGCAATCAATGTATCGTAGTGGCGATCGATGCCAAAAGTGTAGTGAATACAGACGGTGAGCAGGACTTTGAAGTGTTTACCCATGGCGGACGTAAGGCCACCGGCATTAATGCTGTGGAATGGGCCGTTAAGATGGCGCAATACGGTGCCGGGGAATTGCTACTGACCAGTATGGACAGGGACGGCACCAAAAGCGGTTTTAATCTGCCGTTAACGCGGGCGGTGACTGAGGCGGTTGATGTACCGGTAATCGCCTCCGGCGGGGTCGGGAACTTACAGCACTTGTGCGAAGGTGTGTTGCAGGGTGGCGCTGATGCCGTACTGGCTGCCAGTATTTTCCATTTCGGCGAATACACCATTGCTGAAGCAAAACACGCCATGCATGAGGCGGGTATAGAGGTGAGGCTTTGAACGATTACCTGGATGAGATTACCTGGAATGATCAGGGCCTGGTGCCTGCGATAGCGCAGGATCAAGGCAGCGGGCAAATTCTCATGATGGCGTGGATGAACCGTGAGGCATTGAAAAAGACCATTGAATTGAAACAGGGCGTGTACTGGTCGCGTTCAAGACAAAAGCTATGGCATAAGGGAGAGAGCTCCGGTCATGTGCAGCACGTAAAGGAAATCACCATTGATTGTGACGCTGATACCGTGTTGTTGCAGGTCGATCAGGTGGGTGGTATCGCCTGCCACACCGGCAGAGCGCATTGCTTTTTCCGACGACTAACCGGCAAAGGCTGGCAAAATACAGAATCTGTATTGAAAGATCCGAGCGAAATATATGGAAAACAGCCATAATGCGGCATCGACAATGTCGGATGGTTTGGTAAGTTGAATAGTCAATTTTTGGCTGAGCTGGCGAGTGAGCTTGAACAGCGTAAATCAGCAAACGCCGCTGATTCCTACGTCGCTAGCTTGTATAAGCGAGGTACCGACACCATTCTGCAAAAGGTAGGCGAAGAAGCCATCGAAACCATAATTGCCGTAAAATCCGGTGTGAAGCAGGATATCATCAGCGAAACGGCCGATCTCTGGTTCCACACTCTGGTTATGCTGGCAGAACAAGGGCTCGGGCCCGCCGATGTGCTGGCCGAGCTTGAACGTCGGGTTGGCACGTCCGGTCATGATGAAAAAGCGTCTCGTCAATCGAATTAACACATTTAGAGGTCACTCAATATGATGCCAAGTATTCCCCAGCTGCTGATCGTGCTGGTTATTGTTGTACTTATTTTCGGTGCGAAGAGGCTGCGTAACCTTGGTGGCGATCTCGGGTCCGCCGTGAAAGGTTTTAAAGATGCGGTCAAGGAAAACCCCGAAGACGAAGAAAACCAGGCCCAGATCGAAGGCGCGACAAAGATGGAAAGCGTGGCAGAAGAGGCCGCTGAAGTCGCAGAAACCGTTAAGGACAACAAACAGGCCTGATGAAAGAAAGCGGGTTTAATGTCAACGTTGACGTGTTGCGAGTGTGCCTTAAGTGTTTGATGTAGGCTTCCAGGAAATCATTCTGATCGGCGTCATCGCGTTGCTGGTTATCGGGCCGGAACGTCTGCCTTCCGTCGCGCGCAGCGTCGGTCTGTGGGTGGGTAAAATGCAGCGGTTTGTCACCAGTGTTAAGTCGGACATTGCAAGCGAACTCAAAGCTGACGAACTGCGCAGCCTGATCGACAATCAGGAAGATCAGATTCGCGAGCTCAAGCAGATTGTTAACGAAGCCAAGACTGATCTTGAGCGAACGGCCAAGACGGCCAGTGACTCTATCGCAGAAGGGATGGACGGAGCCACTGAGCAGTTAAAAGATGCTGCTGAAACCGCAAGGCAGAATCGAGAGAAAATCGAAGAAATAACCCGCGCAGCAAAAGAAACCTCAGCCAGTGGTCCGCTCTATGAGCAAAAACTGTCTGAGGCTGAGCCGAAGGATAAACCCGACAACAGTCAATCAGCCTGACGAGATGTTGAAAACTGTGATAAGCGATATACCCTGCCGGCAAACAGTGTCGTTTGAGCGCAGGTTGCGGGTAACCATCATCGGGCGCATGGCTGCTGAATGCAATTTGACTGGGACGTATGCGGTTGTGTCCCGGCTTCCTGCTAAATCAAAGATCGAGAACTTCTGAAGAGGCTGTTCATTGGGCTTGTTTGCAAATAAAAGTGCTGACGCTGACGAGAGCGGTGGCGAGGAGATGGGGCTGCTTTCGCATCTCATTGAGTTGCGCGACCGTCTGCTGCGAATGCTGCTTGCGGTGGGTATTTTGTTTCTGTGCCTGTTTCCGTTTGCCGATAAAATATGGACAGCGCTCGCCCTGCCGCTGTTGAAATACGGCGCTGGCGATATGATCGCCATCGATGTCGCATCGCCTTTTTTGATTCCCTTTAAAGTTTGTTTGATGTTGTCGGTGGTGCTGGCAGCACCGTTTCTGCTTTATCAGATCTGGGCGTTTGTCGCACCGGGTCTGTACACCCATGAAAAGCGGCTGGTATCACCGCTGCTGATATCCAGCACCATTCTGTTCTATCTGGGTATCGCGTTTGCCTACTTTGTAGTGTTTCCGCTGGTTTTTGCGTTTTTCAATAATGTGGCACCGGAAGGCGTTACCGTCAGCACCGATATAGGCAGATACCTCGATTTTATCCTGACAATTTTCCTCGCATTCGGCATCGCTTTCGAAGTGCCTATTGCCACAATCCTGCTGGTGGCGGTCGGGGCAATGACGCCGGATGATCTGGCAAAAAAGCGTCCCTATTTTATCGTCGCGGCGTTTGTAGTTGGTATGTTTCTTACCCCGCCCGACATCATCTCTCAAACGCTGCTGGCGCTGCCGATGTGGTTGCTGTTTGAGGTTGGAATATTCTTCTCGAGACTTTTTTTAAAGCGCAAGGAAGAATACGCCCGTGCGTCGGAGGCGAAATGCCAGCAGGATGATTCAACGTCTGCTGCAACCTCCGAATCTGTATCGGAGTTTGATGAAGCCGCTGATGATGAAGCACTGGCAGATGAATTGTTGAATATCAATCAGTCGGGGGCAGGGGGGAATACCGGCGATTCCGGAAATAGTTCGACTGACAGTTCGGGTAATGGATCGGGAAACGATAAATCTCCCGGCGCCTGATACACAGGCTGGTTGAGTACCTCGTTCAGCACAGAACAGCTCAGTAGTAGTGAGTAGTAGCCAGATGGTCTGTTATCTGCTGAGCTGAGCGCATTCGTTACTTACTGCCACAGCTCGAGAGCACGCGGAAGATTAAATGAACAAGTTCAAGCCAGCGCCAAGATGCGCTACTTTACTGATCATTATGGATGGAGTGGGCTTAAACCCCTCCAGAGTGGACAATGCCGTCGCGCTGGCAAAAACACCTAACCTGGATGCGTTGTATTCGTCCAACCCGGTAACAGTGATAGAGGCTTCGGGCGCTGCTGTTGGTTTACCTGACGGGCAAATGGGTAACTCTGAAGTCGGGCATCTGACCATCGGCTGCGGCAGCATTCTGCGTCAGGATCTGGTGGTTATTAACGACAGCATTGCTGATGAGTCCTTTTTCAGCAACCCCGCACTTGTCGACGCCTGCAAACTTGCATCAGAAAAATCGAGACCGTTGCATCTGATTGGCCTCGTGTCTGATGGTGGTGTACATAGTCACCTTGATCATCTGGTTGCTTTGATAGAAACCTGCGAACGACACCGAGTAGTGCCGATGCTGCACATGATTACTGATGGTCGAGACACGGCTCCTCAGTGCGCCAGGACCTATCTGCCACGGGTTGAGGAAGCACTGGCCAGGGCTGGTGGACGTATAGCGACAGTCAGCGGGCGGTATTATGCGATGGACAGAGATCAGCGATGGGAGCGGGTGGAACGTGCCTTTAGAACCATGGTTGGTGGCGAAGGCAATGTATGCCCGTCTGCTTCTGCGGGAATAGAAGCCTGCTGGAATAACGGTCAGAATGATGAATTTATCGAACCCTTTGTGGTGGAAGGGGGGGAGTGTATTGCCTCCGGAGACAGTGCTGTATTTTTTAACTTCCGCAATGACAGGCCCCGGGAACTCAGCAGTGCTTTGATCGATGCTGACTTCAAAGGTTTTAAGCGTGATGCCGGTTACAGTGGTATTGCGCTAACAACCATGACCCAATATCAGCCCGACTTTCCCTGTGCCGTGGCTTTTCAAAAAGATCGACCTGGGTCAACACTCGGCGCGGTGATCGAAGCAGCCGGGGTGCAACAGTTTCACTCAGCGGAAACTGAAAAGTATCCCCACGTTACTTTCTTTTTTAATGGTGGACGCGAAGTACCCTACGAGGGTGAAGAGCGTGGTTTGATCAACTCACCGAAGGTGGACACCTACGACATGCAACCTGAAATGAGCGCTTATGAAGTTCGCGACAAAGTACTCGACGCAATCAAGTCCCGGCAATACGGCTTTATTGTCGTTAATCTGGCTAACGGAGATATGGTGGGTCATACCGGCGTTCGCGAAGCAGTGATAAAGGCGGTGGAGGTGGTTGATGAAGTCGTGGGCGAGCTTGTTAAAGCAGCTACTGATAATGATTTTTCTGTGGTGTTGACCGCCGATCACGGCAATGCAGATATGCTGGTTGATCCAGTATCCGGTGCACCGCACACACAACATACAACCTTTCCGGTTGCCTGCATGGTGAAAGACAAGGTTGCATGGAATCTTGCTACCGGTGGAGGATTATCTGATCTGGCACCGACGGTCATCGAACTCATGGGGCTCGAGCGCCCTGACGCTATGAGTGGTAAATCGTTGTTGTTAAGCGAGAAGGCTCACTGAAACCACACCAGAAGTCTCTATCGGGCGCCTGATCAGAATGCCGAATGCTCGTAGAGATAAAAATACGGCTGACTAATAGTGCCGGTTGACGGTGTAAATTGCGTTAGCCGGACTGAGATTCCAGTTCGTCCCACCGTTCGTACGCCACAGCAATCGTAGATTCAAGTGAAGCATACTGCGATTGTAATGCGGCCAGATCGTTGTCTGAGTTCTGATAAGTGGTGGGATCAGCCAGTTTTTCTTCGAGCGCCTGCTTTTCTGCCTCAAGGGTTTCTATGCGAGCAGGCAGCTGGTCCAGTTCTCTTTGCAGTTTGTACGAAAGCTTAGGCTTGCCGTTCTGGGAGGATGCTTTAGGCTTATTACCGGTATTCGCCTTTTTTGCAGTGCTTGTATTTCCGGATTGAGGTTTCTGGTGTAAATAGTCATTGTATCCACCGACATATTCTCGCACAGAACCATCGGTTTCTAAGGCGATGGTGGTGTTTGCGATGTTATCGATGAATTCGCGGTCGTGACTCACGACCAGCACTGTGCCGCCGAAATTCAGTACCGTGTATTCCAACAGTTCCAGAGTCTCGACGTCCAGATCATTGGTTGGCTCATCGAGCACCAGCACATTGGCAGGTTTGGTAAAAAGGCGTGCCAGTAGCAACCGGTTGCGTTCGCCACCGGAAAGTGCGGTGATCGGTGCCCGCGCACGTTCGGGGCTGAATAGAAACTCCTGCATATAGCCCATAATGTGTTTTCGGTTGCCGTTAATTTCTACAAAGTCAGCACCCTCTGAGACATTGTCCGCCGCACTCAGCTTGTCATTGAGTTGTGTTCGCAGTTGATCAAAATACGCAATTTCCAGATTGGTTCCCTGGCTGGCAGAGCCGGAATCGGGCTGCAGTTTACCGAGGATAATTTTCAACAGCGTGGTTTTACCGCTGCCATTAGGGCCGATGATCGCAACCTTCTGGCCCCGCATAATGGTTGTTGAGAAATTGCGCAGTATCGATTTGTCTTCAAATGCATGGCTGACTTTGTCGAGTTCAAAAACAATGCGACCGGATTTTGTGCCGGACTGAACCTGCATATTGACCTGACCGATCTGGGCGCGTCTTTGTGCTCTTTCTTCCCGGAGCTTTTTCAGCGCACGCACCCGCCCTTCATTGCGGGTACGGCGGGCCTTGATGCCCTGTCGAATCCAGACTTCTTCCTGCTTCAGTTTTTTATCAAACTGTTTGTCGTGTTCAGCTTGCGCGGCAATTGCCTGTTCGCGTGACTGCAAGTATTGGTCGTAGGGCTGCTTCCAGCTGGTGAGAGTGCCCCGGTCTATTTCGACAATTCGATTTGCCAGCGCTCGTATCAGCTCGCGGTCGTGTGTGACAAAAATCATCGTTACCCGAAGCTTGCGCAGAAAGTTCTCAAGCCACACCACGGACTCGACATCCAGATGATTGGTCGGCTCATCCATCAACAGGATTTTCGGCTCCACTGCCAGCGCTCTTGCCAGCATTGCGCGACGTTTCTGGCCGCCGGATAAATTGCACATGGCGTCGTCGGCGTTCAGGCGCAGTTGACTGATAACGCTCTGTACACTGGCAGAGAGTTGCCAGATATCGCTTTCTACGTCGGTGCTTAGCGTGCCGGTTTTATAGATTTCGAGCAGCGCGCTGGCCGT
>JAHDHK010000106.1 GCA_020631335.1 Chromatiales bacterium | reverse complement strand
CAACGCACCACCATGCGCCTGCACATAGCGACACAACTGCTCTGCAATCTCCCCTTGATAAAATGCCGATACGCCATGTTCTGCGATGGCTTTGAGCGTTCGGGCCGCACCGGCCATTTTGATGCGCTCACCGATCTCAGGCGCCCGTCCATAAGGCATAAACACCTCTTTGAAACCCGGTTGTGTTTCAAGCAACGGCACCTGATTCTGCCATTTGCGTTGTACCACCGGACTCACGGCGTAGCCTTTTTCTGCAAGCTCTATTGCCGGTGCTAACAATTCACTGAACGCAAGTGTGGCAAACTTTTCGTGTAATTCCCCCCATGCCGACACAGCGCCCGGCACCGTAATACTGTCCACCCCTCTCTCGGGCATGGCCGACGCGTACTTTTTGTTGAAGTAATCAGGATTCCATGCCGCCGGAGCTCTGCCGGAGCCATTGAGCCCATGCAGTTTTTTGCCATCCCATAAAATTGCAAATGCATCGCTGCCCAGACCGTTGGACACCGGTTCAACCACTGTAATTGCCGCTGCCGCTGCAATGGTTGCATCGACGGCGTTACCCCCGCGTTGCAGCATCTGCAGACCCGCCTGCGCTGCCAGCGGTTGAGACGTTGCAACCACGTTGCTTGCGAATACCGGCGTACGCGGGTGCGGATAGGCATTGTGCCAGTCAAAGACAGATTTTTGCATAAGATATTCAGATCGCGCGAAAATGTAGGGCGGAAGTTATGACGCTGATTGTTTGCTTGTACTGATGAGTGACCGGATAACCGCCTCGACAGTAATATCGTGTGCCGGGGATGATTTGAAGTCTGCCATGGCAGCATAAACATCAACGGCGGACTCAAACGCCCCGGGATGCTGACCTGCGTCTTCCATCGTGGCTGCAATCTGTTGCATTTCGCCGATGAAACGCCAGGCCTTAGGTGCATTTCCCTGTGCAATGCTGTTCAGGCGTTTCTCAAGGCCCGGCTGAGACAAGGCCCATTCCTGTTTCAATGCTTCACCTAAGCCGTGATGTTCTGCCATTGCAAAGAGACTTAACAGCAATGCAGCGGAACCTTTGGTCCATCCTGCATAGGCCATTTTCATCGCAGATGCTGCATCCACAGCCTCTCCGAGGGATACCGTACCCATAAGACTGCCCTCAAACAACGCGGTCACCTCTGCTGCGCGTGGTCCCGAGAGGTATAGTCTCGTCGTTCCTGCGGACCAGGCCGGCGGTCCGATAATACCGCCATCGACGTAGTGTGCTCCGGACGCAGAGAGCACCTGAGCCACTGATTTACCGGTCGCAGGCGATACCGCGTTACAGTCAACATAGACACCGTTAAACGAACACTCAGTAATGGCCCGGGCAACCACCAGTGCTTCCGCCGGCGGACATACTGAAAAAATAAAATCGCATTCGTTACACAATGCAGCCAGTGTTTCACAGTCATGCAGGGAATAATCACCGGCACGTTGCGCACTGGCAGCACTGCGATTTTCGCTGCACCAGCAAACCCGATGCCCTGCCTCAATTAAAGCGTTGGCCACACTGATTCCCATCAGTCCCGGGTGTACTACCCCGATTACATGATTTTTAGTGGTACTCACCGTCTCCTCCGTGTCTGTTGCCTTGTTCTACTGTAACAGCCGGAAGGCACGCCGTCATTGTCGGGATCAGGTGAAGAACATACCCACCGGACCTGCCGGATATCATCGCAGCAGATCACATGACCAGTCCAACTTCAGGAAAAAACCGTAAACATAGACACAGGGTTAGCTGAAACCGCTCAATAAATCGCGGGGTCACGTTAGAAATTCGTGATGACTTGTGTATGTTTTGGACACCACCCGGGTAACTGGCTGCGACATACTTCGCTGCAGCAGTATCGATGTCAACACACCATACCACGGAGAAAAATGTGGATATTCTAAAGACTAAAACAGCACTGGCGCTGGGACTGACCGGCGCGATGAGCGTGAGCACTGCCTCTGCAGATCTTACGGATCATCACCCTCGCAATGATGCGCAGATCATATCACTGAGCACACCGGACCTGCGCGTTACGGTATACGATGGAATAGCTACCGTAGTCGGCACCGCAGAATCCAGCGATGAGGCGAACAACGTAGAAAACGAAATACTGGCGCTGCCCGGCATCGAGTACGTGATTAATCTGGTGACCTGGAGTTAAACACGTGATGCATTCTGCTTGAGACCGGGAGTGAAACATCACTCCCGGTCACAGTTGATTACTCACCGGAGTAACAGTCAATACAATAGACTGGCGCTAGAAGTCCGGATACTCTGACCAGTACACACGCTGAGTCATGTTTATTCCGGGGAAGCTCAGCGTCTCCAACCCGATTACCGGATTTAACGTCCATTCGCTGGACTGTCCCTGCCCGGTATCAGACTCTCTGATAATCGCCGTTACCGTCCCTGCTATACCGGCAACATCGATCTCCCGTGATCGATCCTCAGGCTTGGTGCCCTCATCGGGTGCAGCATCAAATAACTGAACTATATAAGCCCGGTTGTACCCTGTTGGCGGAGCACATGGATCCACATTGTCCGAAGGCCGGTACGACGTGAACACGACTTTATTGTCCAGCGTGAGTGATGACCCCAGTATTTTCTCACCTGATGATTCAAGCTGAAGCACCCAGCCTTGCGCTTCATCCAGTGAGCGCTTTGCGGCCAGCGCCACCTCTGTATCACTGTCGTTGATATTATTCTCGGTGGCATCGTAAAGATCACTCTCAGTGACGGCCCGATATACGGCAGGATTGGCTGCAGTTGCGGGAGTGACTTCCATCCCGTAGCCTTCGGGAGCTCGATCAAAGTCGTTTTGTCGAATCATATAGAAGCGGTCATCAATGGTATTTCCCAGCGGATTAGCCCGGTTCCCGGACCCTATCGAAACAGAAAGATAGTTTTTACCGAAATGGGAAACCAGCACGACATCGGGCTGATAGAAAAAGCGGCGATTGTTTTGCGCATTGCCCTGAGCCAGATCAGCGATCCTTCCACCGGAGACCAGTTCATTTGCACTGGTGGCCTGAGAGGAAAAATCGAAGCGCCATAACTGCCCCCCCATATCGCCGACATAAATCTGATCAACCAGCGAATCACCATTGACATCCAGCACGGTTAAATTCGACGGAATGCTGTATTGCATTGCCGAATAGTCTGAGCTTTGATCCATTGATGTTTTCCAGATAAGAGATCCATCCCTGGCATCGACTACAAAAATAGTATTGCCGACAGAATCAGCTGACCTGGTGGTTTTATCATCCTGCGATGCATCATACCCGCCGCCGAATATCAGTACCTCACGAACCCGGTTATTAATCTTGATTCTGGACTTGATCGGCTTAGACCAACTCTGCCCGAGTTCGGCAAAATCACCGACACCACCATCAATAGTCCACAGATACTTCGGGTTATGCTTTTCTGTCACATCGAACGCATAGTAATTATTTCCACCACGCCGCATGCCAATATACAAATACGCATGTTCACTGGCCGGATCTACGATGCCGTTATGGTTTTTATCGTCATGCCACAACGTCATGTCCCCATCCAACCCGTAGGGCCGGTCCGTGGAGTTGGCATTAACATAAAAGGTGCTTAAATTACCGAGCAATTCTTTGGGAATAAACGAAAACAACTCGCGCCCGTCCGCACTGTTTATCGCATGCAGATACCCCTCATTTGTGCCAAAAAACACAACAGAATCCGGATTGCTCGTTGTACCACCATAGTTCACTATGAGTGGTTTGCTGTGCAGAGGGTCTCCGATATGGTTGCGGGTGTCGGTTTTTGAGTTATCGTTGTCTTCATCGTCAACATCCACACCTCTGGCCCACGCTAGCAGACGATCTAGACTTTCCCCCTGCAGGCCAACGTATCCAGCCAGCTGTGCCGAATTGCTTTCATGCACACGGTTTCTAAAATCATCCAGATGTGTTGTGCCGGCACCGGTATAGGTAGCGACAATACGGCTGTTGACATCCAGTTTGCTTGCAGCTCCCCCTTTGTTCACGATTCCGCCATCGGCCTCGTTACTCCAGAAGCTGTGTGCGTCGTCCTTGAAGAATCCTTTTTCTATAGCGACCTGATTGTTTTGATCACGTATGGCAAGCGGATTTCCACCGAACTTGTACCGCTTAAGGTTACCCGCCCAGCGAACTGTGTTGGTTGGCTGAAACAACGCGAGATAAGTATCGTCTCTGTGAGACAGACGACTTATCTGATCGACCGATACCGAAGGTGCCACAAAAGTAATGGCTTGATCAAAAGCGGCCTCCATGATCGCGTCAAAAGCATTGACGAGTTCCTGCGAGGAAGATACAGCGTAGTATCCGCCACCACCGGCTTTGGCCATATCCTCAAGCCAGGGCATGTTGATACTCATACCAATGGTATGCATGGTGATGTTGTTCAACCCCGACACCACAGGATAATGATCGGTATCCTTCATATACTGAGCCAGTTCGATACCGCAGTTGCCACCGCGCCGGTTTTGCCCCTGATTGTTCCTGCAGTCGATACCGATATGATTGCCGATTCGAGTGTACTCGCTCGTACGCCCGTAGGGGTATCCGTCTGTCAACACCACCATATGATTAGTCTGGCAACTCCCTGCAACCGGTGGCGGGCCCGAGCTTCGAATACCACCCATATCTATAGGTGATTCCCCCCTGAAATAACGCATACCTTCATACATAGCACTTTGCGTCGGCGTGCCACCAGAGGCATAAAGGTTATTGATGTTGTTGATCAGAGAGGTTCTGGTATCTTCGACCTTCTTTACCTCATTACGCAAACTGAACTGCCCTCTGACGTAACTGGAGTAGCTCATTAGTCCTGCATTAAAGCCATCAGTGTTTTCAAGCACAGAAGTCAGGGCATCTTTGACTCGCTCAAGACGTGTGCGCCATTTTTGATCTAGATACGACTGAACCTGCCGGATTTCCTCGTCAGACAGTTTGCGATCATATACAAGTATCTCACCGAGCTCATGGTCGATGGTATATTTGCCGAAGTACATTCCACCGGCACTTGAAACCGCCGTAGCGCGCGGGCTGACCGCACTGTATTCACCACTGTTAAGTGATATCCCGTTATTACCGGCAGCAACACTCTTATAGGCTGTAACCTGTGTTACGTCTCCAACTTCAGTGGCGTTGTAGACGACTGAGCGATTGATGCCCGTGCTGGCATCACCGGCATCCCAGAACCATCCGCGATTACTAGTCCATGGCGTATGAAAACTAATCCGCCCATAGCCATTGCGATTGTCACCATTGAAGTTGAGAAAGAAGTTATTGCTGCGAACATTTTCTTTTTGAATGAAGAAAATTGTGGCCTCATCCATTGTGCCGTCGAAAATATCCGGCCCGGTCATGATGTCATTGGTAAATCGCACCGAGGTGCGATTGGCAATGCGTCCCAGGGTAGCTGAGCTTCCAATCAAATCGTGACCATGTCCGGACTTGTCCCTCCAGCGTGCTACTCTTCCGGAAAAGCGACGCCAGTCCCACGAGGGGTCTCCTTCCGCATCCAGCACAGATGAGCGGTCACTGGCATCCAGCCAGAGTATATTGCCGGAGATGTTCGGCAGGGTCGAGCTGTCGGTCCAGTTCATTGAACCGGACACATCCACCACGAACATCACATTGGGTGGTTGCGGTTCAGAGTTAAAAAATATCTCGGTGTCGTCTGCGGTGGTTACACCACAAAATAACGCAAGCAATGCGGCGCCACACAAGGCAGCACCCTTTTTTACGGCAATATGTCTGGCCGCAAGAAGTTTCCGTACCGGTAACACAGATTGTCCTTCCGTAGAATTGAGTGGCAACGCCATGGCATGCCAACCCGCTCCAGAACACAGCTTGATGTGACTGGATTTTCACCTGAACTCAGGTGTGAGTTATCCCTAAACGCTACGACGGCATTGTCCACCGATGCTTTAATTTCCGCACTGTGATTTCGCCCGAATGCGATTCAGCTAACTTCGACGCTTGACACACACCAACGCTAATCTTTACCCGATGACGCGAAAGTCCGGCATACCGGGCAGCTCTAAGCCGGACTGCAATAGACAGCACGCCCGCACACATCAAGTACAAGAAGACAAATCAACCTAATAACTAAAACAAGTATCAGCCACACGGAAAAGACGTTCTGACGCGCCGGCACCACACACTCACGGGTAAAATTACCACTTTGGTTGCAAGAGTCTGTTTTACGGACTATTTTTCTTCTGTTGGCACTCATTCACCTGGCAGCGAAGTTTGCACTAAGTGGTCACACGGACCACCACTTACAGGAGCTACTCAATGGACGTTCGAAATATTCTGGATCGCACCTCGGTGATGCAGTTGCTCGGCATCACCCTGATGCTGTCTGTGATTGTCGGCTACTCCGTTGTACTTTCCTACTGGCATGAACATCAGATAGCTATTCTGCGATATTCACTGATCGGATTATTTTCAACACTTCCGGCCATCATGTACTTTATTTTTATCGCGTGGAGAAAAACCAGCCTTTTCCAGGAATATATCAGCAACCTCTACAGACTCGGTTTGCTTTCTCCTTTCCGGCGCTTTAACAATGAAAACAGTCAGGTCAATGATGAATACTTCGACAGTGTGCGTATTCATGGTTATATCCAGCGCTTTGAAGGGGTCTACGGTCCGATTGACTCACACATTTCAGACGAAATAATCAATGCAGCCAAAAGTGGTAAAGACCCCACGGTTACGACCAGTTCAATATTGATCAACAATCAGTCTGCCGGACAAATATTTTCGTTGTCTACATCCATACCGGTATTCGTTGCGACCTGCCTGATTGCCATTGGCTGGTTTCTTTTTCTGCCACCGCAGGAATACTCAGGATTAACGAAGGATGGCAACATCGAACACCTCAGCGTCGCGCTGGCGGTAGATCCAAACAGCCCCATACTCTACGGCTTTATTGGCGCATACTTTTTTTCTTTACAAATGTTGTTTCGCAGGTTTGTCACTAATGACTTACGGGCGAAGGCCTATATCGGTGTTTCAATGCGAATCGTACTGTCCATACTGGGTGCATGGATAATTTTCATGACGCTGGAACTACAGCTGACTACCGTGCCCACCCCTATGTTTGCACTGCTGGCTTTTATTGTGGGCGCATTTCCTACAGTACTGTGGCGGATGATTCGAACCACCACCAGTAAGTTCACCGGTCAGTGGCTGCCACATATCGACTCCGTTCTGGCAATAAGAGAACTTGATGGATTAACCGTCTGGCATCAGGCTCGACTGGAAGAGGAAGATATAGAAAATACATACAACATGGCCAATGCAGACATCATCGATTTACTGTTACACACCAGAATTCCAACCGATCGCGCAATAGACTGGGTGGACCAGGCTATATTGCTGAGTTGTATCAGCGGTGGTTCACATGAACAGGAAGAAACCGTTCGCTATCGAACTGATCGAAAAACGCTTAAGAAACTCGGTTTACACAGCGCAAGTGCGATTGCGGAAACCATTGCCAGAGATGGTGAATTCACCGAGCTCTCCGGCAACCGTCTGCACAAACTTGACATAGAAGATACAGACAGAAAGCTGTTGTTATCTGTCGGAGCCGCAGTGCACAACTTCACCAACCTGCGACTGATCAGAAACTGGAAAGCGCCTTCCTATGTACCGACCTACCCTGAGATAATGAATCAGGCAGGTTTATCAACACCGGCGGCCAACGTAGAACACGGTGTCACCAGCTAGCTTTATCTGCGGTGGGAGATCTCAACACTCGCAGTCGATTTGAACGCTGTCAAATACCACGAATTAAAATTGAGTCTGCAAATCAACTGCAGCCTCTCTCAAATGAAAGCGTTTTTATCTCCCCCAGAACCTGTCTTTTATCACGGCTTCACGCGGGCCCGCCGGTGTTTGCACCGTCAGGTTTGTGCCTGCATTCCAGTGTGAATCGTTAATCAGCCCGATAGCTGCATTAACATCGTATGACCACGCACGGCACGCTGATGAAATACGACCGACAATGTGGCCTTCTTTGTCAGTTACCTGCCAGAACGACTGCAATGGCGGAAGCGATTCACCGGAAATTTCTATTGGCCTGATCTGCCTTACCGGCTGCTGTTTTAGTTGCAGCGCGGCAAAACCCAGGCATCCGAGATCGGACTCCATGTAACAGAACTGTCCCAAACCGGCTTCAAAAGGTGTCATGTCAGGCGTTATATCGCTTAGATACGACAGCAAGCCACTCTCAATGCGTTCAGACTGACATGGCGAACCGGCTTTTATATCGAGGTCAGCCCCCAGATGCATCAGCTCATCCCACAGCGCATCTGCACCATCACTGCCTTCGAAGTACAACTCATAGCCCCCCTGGGTTGAATAACCAGACTTTGCGATGATCATCTGCCGGCCATTCACAGGTACCCGTGTGTGGCGGAAAAATTTGAGCTCTCGAATCTGATCTCCCCACAGTCGCGATACCAGTGCCTCTGCCCTGGGTCCCTGTATACCCAGCGGTGCGACATCAGCCTCGGTCACAGCCACATCAAGCTTCAGAGCTGCTGCAACCCCTTTATAAAATAGAATTTGATCACTGTCGGCAATCGATACCCAGTAGCAATCGGGTGCCACACGCAACAACACAGGATCATTGGTCATTTGACCTTCACCATCAACGGTCGGGATATAAAAGCACTGATCGTCACGCATGCTGGACACATTACGCGGAGTCGACAACTGCACCAGTCGGGCAGCATCTTTTCCACGCAATTCAATTTGTCTTTCGCAGCCTACATCCCACAGTTGCACTGCATCTTTCAAGTGCTGGTAATCATGTTGGGGTGAGTCAATATCGGCTGCGATCAACGTATGGTTATAACTGATGTAATTATGACCACCGGCCGCGTGGCTGCGCGGCCAGAAAGGCGACCTTCTGACACGCACGGTTAACGGCATCGCCACTGATGCGGGTATCTTCATAGCACTGCCTGCCATTTTATATAGTTAACCACCACGCCACCCGAACTGACGGCAGGCCGCTAACTTAGTGATCGACCTTCTGCTTCGAGCTTTTTATTCAGCACCTGGCGGACTTTTATACCCGCTCCATCAGCACCGAGAGTCACTTCAAGATAATCCAGTCCGCGTGGATCTTTACTGATCTGCGCCTGCATTATTTCCAGCAGGTGTTTGTCTTCATCAAAGGCTTCAATCACACTCTTTCGTGTTTTTTCAATAACGCCGGCATCGAGATCAGGTACATCAAAAGCCGCCCCCCAGTAGTAGTGAGTCCGACCGCGCTGTGAAGGAGTAACAATGTGACAGCCCCGCATTAAAAAGTCGCTGCGACGTCCCTCATCCGGTGCCGGGTCGTGCACGTTCCAGTCAGAGAATGACACTGCAAGGGAAGGCATTCGGCCTACCTGTTTACGTTTTACCGGTTTATCTTCCGGCAGCCCCATACCGGCACAGAACAGTGGCGACAATGGCGCAAGATCAAACTCCTGTTCATAGCAGACGGTATCTCCGTCCATATAGGTTTCCGGTGCGGTTACCCAGTCATTCTGCTTAAACGTATTGGCATGTAAGAAAGGGATGTGAGTCAGATCAAGTACGTTTTCCCGCACCAGCACCCAGTTAGCCGCAACATCATAATAGCCCGACATGAAACTCCAGCCAGGATCGGTTTGGTAACCCACTTCAGGCGGATCACAATCGATAGCGTCTTTGTCTCCCATCCAGATCCAGACAAAGGCACCGGCTTCACGTGTTTCAAAGGCAGGGATTTGTGCTGTTTTGGGCGTCATTTTCTGAGTAGGTGCTTTGACACAGGTACCGCCGGGGTCAAACTGCATTCCATGATACGGGCAGATAATACGTTCCCCTTCTACACGCCCTTCGCTCAGAGGCGCCCAGCGGTGCGGACAGCGATCATACATAGCCGCTGTTTTGCCATTCTCCAACCGGTACAGGACAACAGGTGTCTCCAGTATCCATCGCGAAATAGGCTGGCTGGTTATGTCGGCACTCAGCGCCGCTACCCACCACATATTGCGCGGATAGTTATCCTGCAACATGCCATTGGGAATCCGCTGGCCGGTCTTCGGGTAGTCGATATCTGCATCCATATCTGATTTCCGTCGGGAATGTGCTGTTAAATCGAGGATCGTTAACTAATCTGAATCGCTCAGGAGCTTTTTGAGTTTCTGTGCTTCTTCAGGTTTCATGGTGTAGCTGTGTTCTGCATCAGGAAAAGTGCCATTGCGCACCTCTTCGGCATAGGTTTCAAAAGCGCGCGTGGCGACTTCTGCGATATTGCCATATCGTTTGGCGAATTTCGGTTTGAACGTATCAAACGCACCAATCAAATCGTAACCGTTGAGTAACTGGCAAGTGCCGGCAGAGCCCGCACCGATTGAAAAAGTAAAGATACTGACGGCTTCATCAACTGCCTTACCGACCTCATAAGGCATGGCCTCAATTTCGAGGCCGATTGCACCGGCTTCTTCGATCGCTTTGGCGTTATCTATTATTTTCATTGCGTCTTCAGCAGTACGCCCCTGCATTTTAAAACCACCGAGCGAATGAATCCGGTGCGGAAGCAGCCCCACATGACTCATGACCGGAATACCGGCATCAGCGACTGCCTTAATAATTGAAAACATCTCTCTGCCACCCTGCAGCTTCACTGCCTCCGCACCGCCTTCTTTGATGAGCCGAAGCGCATTTAACACGGCAATTTCTTCGGTCGCATAGGAGCCGTAAGGCATTGACACCAGACAGAAGGTATTGGGCGCACCTCTGCGAACGGCCTTGCAATGATCGATCATTTGGTCAACCGTCATCGCCAGAGTATTTTCATGTCCGTGCAGGGTCATGCCGAGACTGTCACCCACGCCAACGATGTCTACACCGGCGCGCTCTGCCCACGCTGCGGTGAGCGCCTCACCCACCGCGACCATCACCAGCCGATCACCCGCAGCCTTTTTTTGCGCCAGTTCTGGTATGGTTAACTTTGCCCGGTCATTCATCGATTGGTTTCGAGTATATTTGTTCCAACTGGAACAAGTTTGTCACTTTTTCAACGTATTTACAACAATAAGCACGGCAGTCAGAAAGCCGCACCGACGCGAACAGCTAATGGCAAAAAAAGTAAGAAAGCGCGCAGATGTTGCAAGGTTTCTGGATGAAGTAGAGTTTCACGATGCTGCGCTGCTTTCCTATGTGACCAGTGCGATTATCGTCCCCGCCTATAGTGAAGTGAAACGCGAATTCGGCATCATTCGCGCAGAATATCTGCTGCTGCTTTGTCTTTCCCACTTCCCGGTTCTTACCGCACAGGACGTTTCAACACTCACCGGTCGCCCGCGGAATTCTATTTCACGTGCAGTCAACAGAATGCTCAATGAGGGCTACATCAAACGGGTGCCGGATCCCGAAGACGGCAGACAGGCAAAACTGTCAATAAGAGCAGCTGGGCGGAAACTCCACAGCGATGTTGCGGCATTCCTGGTAACCCATCAGGAAAAAGTGCTCAGTGTACTCACGACAACTGAACGGAAAACGCTAGAAAAACTGCTGCGTAAAACTGCTATTAAAGCTGCAGAAGACATGTGATGATTTATGTCTGCCCTGCCATCTGCACCTAAACACCTCAGGTGGCATTGAAGACAACCCCATGCACGCCTCGACGGGATAAGCACGAATATTCAACACTCGATTCGTTACTCCACAGGTTAACGCCTGCTAAAAAACGACGAGCCGCTGCTGCCGGGTCGAGTACCGCTCAGCAAGACGATACTTCCAATACCCGCCCGATTACCCGGCGTTTTTAACAAGGGCCAGTTGCGGTGACCGCTCTCGTGCTTCAATTGCAGCATATACATTTTGATGAGCAAGACGGGCATGCTCACACATCAGTGCAAACGCACGCGATCCTTCTCTGTTTGCAATCGCACTGACGACCTGTCCATGGTGCTGCTGCCCTAACATTAACGATGCTTTGAATCGTTCGGAGTCACTTTGTTGCGTTGGAAATGACGACGGACCGGCAAACGGCAAGCGATAGGATCGCTGCACCTCTGCGATTAAAATCTCGCTTTCGGACAGAGACGTAAGGAAAAGATGGAACTCCAGATTCAACGGATCGTATTCAGAGACGTTGGCCTGATCGATGATGCTGTCGAACTGCAGCAGCATTTCCCGCAGTTTACCCAGGTCCGATTCACATACCCCTTTCTGCGCCGCTTTCTGTACTGCTGCCCCTTCAAGTAAGCCGCGTAAATCGATTGCATCAAACACTTCTTCCAGTGCAAAGCTGCGGACGGTGAAGCCGGATTTGTCCCGGATCAGCAATCCCTCACCTTCCAGTTTGATCAATGCTTCGCCTATGGGTGTTCTGGATAACCCCATCTCTTCGGCCAGGTGACTGGCCCTGAGTTTGGTACCGCCCAGCAGCTCGCCGGAAATGATCTGGCTGCGTAACTGATATAACGCTGATTGCCAATGAAGTTCGCTCATACGCTACTTTTGCATGCATATCGGATATACTGCAACCCATAATTGCTGAATTTCTGTCATTTTGCATACAGAAATATTAAATTGTCAGTGCTGCAACCACGAGATCTGAATCATGGGTACCAAAAAGCCATATGACGATATCCCCGGCACCATTGTCTTTGACAGTGATCAGGCTGCCAGGGGCTACCATCTAAATCAGTTTTGTATCAGCCTGCGCCTCCAGGCCAATCGCGATGCTTTTAAAGCAGACCCCGAAGCCTACATCGACAACTTTCCGATGACACCGCAGCAGCGTGAGGCTGCGCTGAATCAGGAGTGGAATCGCCTGCTGGAGCTTGGCGGGAATATTTACTACACCTCGAAGCTTGCAGCATTCCACGGCATCAATTTTCAGGGCCTGGCGGGCCTCATGACCGGCAAGGGCACGCAGGCCTATCGCGATATGATGATCGCGGGCGGACGACCTATCGACGGCAACCGATACAAATCTGAATGGGATGATAAATAATGGCTTACATTTCTTCGGGAGTTGCCTGTTCGCATGTCCCGGCGCTCGGCGTGGCATCTGATTCGGGTATATCCGGTGACGACTACTACGGCCCGATATTCAAAGGATTTGAATTTTCAAAACAATGGATGGCCGAGGAAAAGCCGGACCTCATTTTCCTTGTGTACAACGATCACTGCACCGCTTTCGATGCCAGAGTGATACCGACATTCGCACTGGGTTGTGCAGCGGAGTATCAGCCGGCAGATGAAGGCTGGGGCCCTCGACCGGTACCCGTTGTTCAGGGACACAGAGCTTTATCGGCGCATATTGCACAGTCACTGGTACTGGATTCGTTCGACATCACTATTATGAATGAAATGGAAGTCGACCACGGGCTGACGGTGCCACTGACGATGATGTTCGGCAAACCCGAGAAGTGGCCCTGTCCCGTGGTGCCACTGGCCGTCAATGTGGTGCAGTATCCCGCACCTCTGGGCAGTCGCTGCTTTGCGCTGGGTAAAGCCATTCGAAAGGCCATTGAGTCTTATCCGGAGAATCTCAAAGTGTGTGTGTTCGGCACCGGTGGCATGAGTCATCAACTGCAACATGAACGCGCCGGGTTGATCAATGCCGAATGGGATGCAAGATTTATGGACCTGCTGGTTAACGACCCGGATAAAGGCAGCCAGATAGAACACATTGAATACCTGCGCGAAGCCGGCTCTGAGGGCATCGAGCTGGTGATGTGGTACGTGATGCGTGGTGCACTGAATGAAAACGTCGAAGAAAAACACCGCTTTTATCATGTGCCAGCCTCAAACACAGCCGTCGGACATATGATACTGGAGAATAGATAGCATGATAAAAATTGGTGTTGCAGGGGCTTACGGTGCGTTCGGGCTCAAACATCTCGACGCGCTGGCGAATATTGCCGACGCAAAAGTGGTGGCCGTTTTCGGACCGAACAAGGACAAGGTCACAGCGCTGGCATCAGAACGCAACATACCCAATGCCTGTTCAGACTACGAAGACTTTCTGAATCAGGATATTGATGCCGTCATCTTGTCTACCCCGACACAGATGCACTGTACACAGTCTGTCCAGGCGATGAGAGCGGGTAAACATACTTTTGCAGAAATCCCGATGGCAGACAGCCTGGCCGATGCAGAACAAATGGATACAGTGCAAAAGGAAACCGGTGTGGTAGGTATGGTTGGACACGTCAGACGATTCAACCCTTCGCACCAGTGGATCAAACAGAAAATTGATGCCGGTGAATTCAGTATCCAGCAAATGGATGCGCAAACCTACTTCTTCCGCCGCACCAACACCAACGCCAAAGGCGAGCCGCGCAGCTGGACTGATCATCTGCTGTGGCATCATGCCTGCCATACGATTGATCTTTTTCTGTATCAAACAGGTGAGATCCCCACTGAAGTAATGGGCCTGCAGGGACCAGCCCATCCGGAACTGGGCATTGCCATGGATATGACCATCGGTCTGAAGACACCCAGCGGCAAGCTATGCACACTGTCGCTGTCCTTTAACAACGACGGACCGTTTGGTTCTTTCTTCCGATACATCGGAGACACAGGTACTTATATCGCACGCTATGATGACCTGTTTGATGGCAGAGACAAGCCGATTGACCTGTCGAATGTTGCCGTGTCGAACAATGGTATCGAGCTGATTGATCGCGAATTCATAGCCGCGATACAGGAAGGACGCGAACCGAATTCCAGTTTCGCGCAAGGCCTTGCTGCTATGAAAGTGATGCAACTACTGGAAGATCAAATGGGCGTACTGAAGGTTTAGAAAAACACAATGCGCAACACTCACGTGTATTAAAAATTTTGCTCTGCCTCCTCACCAGTCGCGTGTAGCCACAGAGTACGCGCAGCCATACGACACCAGTAAACGCAGGTTGTCAGTCTTATCACTGACTGACAACCTGCGTTGCCAATGGATAATCGCCTACTCCACCTCAACCCAGAAAACCAGTAAGGTGGCACAGTTTATAGGCATCGAGGGATTCGAATAAATCATCCTTGTGTGGGCACCTTTTTCACCAAATACGGTATTAATCAAATGGGAGGCGCCATTGAGCGCCAATGGCATGTCAAAAAAGTCCGGTGTAGCGCCGCCAGTGCCTTCCAGCCGATGTACGCGTTTGATTTTGGATAGGTCACCGGTAATTGATTTCAACAGGGACAACCCGTTCAAAGCTGATAACTGGAAAGCCTTGTATCCCTGCTCCAGCGTCAGTTCAGCACCCATTTTACCGGCGAATTTTAATTCACCGGCGACCCATGGCAGCATACCGGACGTGTATATCATCGACCCGATTTGCGTATGAGTCACATAGTCGGCTACCGCTTCGGGTACAGGTGGCAATTCCAGGCTGAGCGCTGACAGTCGTTGCTCAGGAGTCTCTCCGCTAACTTTCTCAAGCTGCACAATTCCCTCTCATTCATCGATAAATGTCCGGTAGAAATTGTAACACCAGGATAGGGTCAAGACTCAATCGAAACCACAGAGAATCGACAAAGAGCTCAGGGCACCGGGGAATCTACACTATCGAATGTCGAGATCTATGTGACAAAGGCAAACGCAGATACAACAATGGTTACTAATAAATTCTGGCGTATACAAAGTTACTTTACCGGACAAATCAAATATCAAAGCACACTGTGACAGCCGGAAGGAATTTCTGGTTTATTGATTTGTGCAATAGAAATGCAGAAGTAAGCAATTAAACCAATAGTAGTAGAATGTTCGCGCAACAACCGAACGCCACTTCGCGAAATTCCGGCAGCCTGACTGAATACATACGGTTAACAGCGGCCTGCTTAACAGGTGAAGTGAATATGCAATGCGCCCAAGCGCGGATGGATGGCACAACTATCGATAAATCTATTCGATTAACACCATTGTACGCGAGTGAAAATCACAGCCTAACTGAAGAGAATTCCTGTTACCTGAGAGACAGCATCATGGTTGCCAGCATGTGGCTACGTGCCATCGGGGTGCGTAGAAGCAACCCCGACAGCACGTAGAACAACAGTTTACGACTGACTAGAAATCAGGATATTCCGACCAGTATACCCGCTGGGTCATTGCAACCCCGGGGAACGACAGAGTCTCCATGCCGACAATCGGATTTATCGACCATTCAGAGTCTGTTGAGTTCGGATCAGTATCCGACTGCCTGATTATCGCTGTAACAGACCCGGCAATACCGGCAACCTCTATTTCTTCTGATCGATCCTCAGGTCTCACGCCTTCCTTGGGGGTCGCATCAAACAAATTGATGACATAGGCTCTGTTGTAGCCGGTCGGAGGCGAACAGGGATGTACAAAATCCGACGGTCTGTACGAGGTAAAGATCAGTTTGTTGTCAATCGTCAGTGACGAGCCGAGTATTTTTTCTCCCGGCGTTTTCATCTCAATAAACCAGCCTTCGGAATCCTCAAGCGCGTCCTTCGCGCCCACTGCAACGTTGTTGTCAGAGCTGTTAATGTGGTTATCAGTGGCGTTATACAGATCGGCTTCTGTAATGGCGCGGTAGGTAGCGGGGACGCCACCGGCTGCCGCAACGGCCTCGATGCCATAGCCGTCCGGCGCGCCAAGGAATGACTCCTGTCGAATCATGTAAAAGCGATCATCGATAGACTTACCCAACGGGTTGGCGCGATTACCCGACCCGATAGAGACAGACAGGTAGGTTTTGCCAAAGTGAGAAACCAGCACCACATCCGGAGGATAGAAAAATCGGCGGTTGTTATCGACACCGGTATCCGCAAGATTGGCAACCCGGCCCCCACGAACCAGATCACGTTCGCTGGTCGCATGGCTGTTAACATCGAAGCGCCATACCTGCCCGCCCATGTCTCCAACATAAAGCTGATCTACCAAACCATCACTTTCAAGATCAATAACGGTCACGTCGGACGGAATACTATATTGCATATCGGAGTAGTCTGACAGATTGTCATCATCTGTCTTCCACACGAGCGAACCATCTTTCGCATCGATAATATAGATATTGTTACCCATCGAATCGACAGATTTGACAGTCTTGTCGTCCTGCGCCGCATCATAGCCACCGGCAAACACAAGCACATCTTTGACGACATTGTTTATTTTTACACGGGTTTTTACCGGCTTTGACCATGATTGTCCGAGATCGGCAAACTCCCCGCTACCCCCTTCAATGGTCCATAGAAATTGGGGGTCGTATTTGTTTGTTATATCAAACGCGTAGTAGTTC